>JACQAU010000314.1 GCA_016194835.1 Deltaproteobacteria bacterium | reverse complement strand
CTGATTAACACAGATTTTTTACTAATTAAATTTGTACTATTAAACAAAAATCCGCGCTTAGCAATCCGTGAAAATTTGCGGAATCCGTGGCAACAAAAGGGTTCGATTAATTAAATTGAAATAAAAAACATGAAACTAAAAATAGCCATACAAAAATCGGGGCGACTAAGCGAAAACTCGCTAAAGCTCCTGAAAGAATGCGGAATTGAGTTCGACAACGGGCTTAACAAATTAAAAGCCGAGGCTTATAATTTTCCGCTGGAAGTGTTTTTCCTGCGCGATGACGATATTCCGCAATACGTGGAAGACGGTGTGGCCGACATTGGCATTGTGGGCGAAAATGTTTTGCTGGAAAAGAACAAAGATGTTAAAACTATCGAGCGACTTGGTTTTGGCAAATGCCGGTTGAGTATTGCCGTCCCCAAAGACAAAAAATATAAAAACAATGCGTCCCATAACACTTAGCCTAACACATTGGACCACTTTCATATAAGATATCTTTCGTCAAACTCACCAATGACTTTGGATTAGCGTTTACTCATAAATTATCATATAACGGGTAACATAGATTACACATTAAAAGGAAGGTAAGTATATGGATTTTTGGATAAGTATTTTAGTGTTGGGATGTGGGATTTTGTTTTTAGTTTTAGGGTTTTTAAAACAAAAATCGCTTCAAAAACAAATTGGTGTATTGTTCTTAGAAAAAATGGCCCTCCTACAATCAGACATCAAAGAAACCCTCACTCAACGCCTTAGTACTTCATTTTTAGAAACCCAAGAAAGATTAGAACGCTCTCTTGCGCAAAACAGATTAGAACTACAAAATGGTCTTTTTAAAACCACACAGGCTTTAGAAACAAAATTTCAATCACTAGAAAATCAAGTTGGACTGAAGCTGGAAAATATTGGCAAAAAAGTAGAAACAAAACTCGAAGAAAACTTAAAAGAAGGCTTTAAACATTTCGAAAAAGTGCAATTCTATTTAAAGGAAGCAGAACTCAAACTTGCGTCATTAAATACAGTTGGACAATCTATTTCTGACCTGAATAATTTACTAAAACTTCCACACCTAAGAGGAGGCTTTGGTGAAGCTGCGCTAGAAAGGCTTTTATCTGATTTTTTACCTACTGGATCTTTTGAACTACAATATGCCTTAGATCCAAATGAGTTGGAGCGTGTTGATGCAATTGTTAGATTAGCTACTCAAATTTTACCAATCGATAGTAAATTTCCACGAGACCAGGTTCTCCCTCTTTTTGAGACAGATGACCCTGCACTTTTAGAAAATGCCAGAAAAGCACTCTCAGATTTTGTGAAAGTTCAATCTCGCTCGATAGCAAAAAAATACATCAGACCAGATTTAGGAACCACAGATATGGCTTTGTTATTTTTACCCAGTGAAACATTGTATTTTGAAGTCATACGAAATGGAAAACTTTTTGAAGAAATGTGTAAACTCAAGGTCTATCCAGTTTCTCCAAATACTTTAGTCATGGGTCTTCGCTCCGTATCAATGGCTCAAGATTATTATACAATGTCTAAAGGAGTAGAAAAAACAATCGAAGACTTAAATAAAACCCGTCGTCACTTTGAACACTTCGAAAAGCGATTCGAAGAAGTAGGTAAAGGCCTAAAGCGCGCACAAGACGCCTTTGAAACTGCTCATGTACACTTGGGACATTATGAAAGTAGTATTTATCGCTTAACTGGCGAAGAGCGCACAGAAAGCCCAGAACTTTCTAGTCCCGAAGGCAACGCCTAGGCTAGCCTTTTGCAAGCTCAGAAAACATGTAGATCTGGCTCAGACATGCCTTTTTGAAATCACTCAGGAGTAAACTCTCATTTTCGCCATGGGCGTTAGTGTATGGATCTTCGGCTCCCACAAGCAGAGCCGGAACATTGCCTAAAGTTTCTGTCAACGGTGCAACAAAGGGAATACTGCCTCCCATGCCCATTTTAAACGGCTTAACCCCATAGCCCTTCTCAAGCGCACCAAGCGCTACATCAAAAATCGGAGCCCTGGTATCTGTCGACCAAGCTCCCGACGCAGCCTCAACCTTTAAGTTAAGCTCAAGTCCCCAAGGAACTTGCCGGGCGATATAGTTTTGCAAAAGTTTCAAAACTTTTTCAGGGTCCATATCGGGCACTAAACGGATAGAAACTTTAGCCCATGCACTATCATTAATAATATTGCCTGATTGTTTTCGTGATGATGCCTGAATAGCATTAACTGTTATACTTGGAAAACGCCAGGTTTGTGAAAGAACAGAAGGTCCTTCTTTTAAAAGCTCAACATTTGGTAAAAGCCCAGCTTGCTCACGAAAAGTTTTTTCATTACAGGGAATACGACTTAACTCTTCTTTTTCTTTTTCATCCAGCGGACGGACTTGTTCTAAAACTCCTGAAATTTTAATTCTGCCTTTTTCATCAACCAAAGATCCAAGCACTTTACAAAGTGCTATTGCAGGATCAGGAATAGGACCTCCCCAGACTCCAGAATGAATTGTCTTTGTCAAAGCTCTAAGCTCCACTTCCACAGCGACAATACCCCTTAGTGCAACTGTCAAAGCTGGCACTCCTATATCAAAATTTCCTGCGTCTGTTAAAATCAAGGCATCTGCCTGGAGCAAATCTTTGTAAGTATTAACAAATTCTCTTAAGTGATGACTTCCGATTTCCTCTTCACCTTCAATAATCACCTTAACATTAACCGGCAAACTACCAAGTGTTTCTAAAAAACTCGAAATAGAAGCCGTATGGATAACAACACCTGCTTTATCATCAGCACTACCTCTGCCAAAAAGTCTATCTCCTCCTTGTGCTTTTCTAATACTTGGCTCAAATGCCGGCGACACCCAAACCTCATCTCTCCCTGGAGGCTGCACATCATGG
>JACQAU010000326.1 GCA_016194835.1 Deltaproteobacteria bacterium | reverse complement strand
TTGTGTTCACTCTGAAGGTCTTCTACTTTCGGTGGATTTTTACCTTCTTCGTGTTTACGATCTAGTACATTGACCGCAATAAAATACTTATTGATCCAATCTGCTGTCGATTTATCTGCAAAAATATCCTTTTTCATTCTTTGACAAGGACCGCACCATTCAGCAGAGAAATCATAAAGTATAGGTTTATTATATTTTTTGAAATCTATATCGGCTTCTGAAACAGATTTCCATTTTACGAGATCATTAACAACAAGAAGAGGTTGGGTAGACTGATGTTTAGATTTAACAATGTAGAGACCCACACGTGTTAATAAAACTAACGAAACGACGATTGCCATTGTATATAAAACCCAAGGTTGACGACGTGTAGAAAAATAAGATTCTGACTTAATGGGATCCGTAAGAAAGTTCCTTCCTGTTTAGAGCCCAACATGCCAAAGACAAATACACAAGCATTATTGCCAACCATGCTAATCCAAATAAATACATATCGAAGCCGGACCACTTTGCCAATATCTCACTTAATTTCCCAGAGTTATAATCCACAAAATTATAGCCGGGGAGTAAAATCTCTAATCCAACTTTTACAAACATTGTGGCATATATTTTCAAATATATAAGTAATTGTATCGCCCCTTGAAAAATGAGAAAAAGGGAAAACCATAAACCTAAGTCTCCATGTCCTGGTAGTAGTGAAGAAAATGCGGCTACGAGAGACGCCGTTCCAAAAGAATATATAAGAACATTAATCATTTCGCCGAGAAGGACATGAGTAACGATGGACTCGCCTTGAAATATTCGAATGATTCCGATTCCCAAAAAAAAATTGAGCCAGCATATGGTCGTGGCAAGAAAACTTAATGCAAACCACTTCACCAAAACATAACGGTAACGAATGATCGGTCTCGTCAACAATAAATGAAGCGTTCCAGTGCTAACGTCTCGGCCAATGAGGCCGGCACCCAATATCCAAGTAAACCATATTGCCATGAAACTAGCATTGAACGTAAAGGATCCAAGCGTACCTTCGGCATAAATCTCAAACAATTCATAAGTAAAGAAAACAATAACGATATACATTCTTATTCGTTGGTGGAAGATTTGTTTAAGGGTATAAAAAAATAGAAAAATCATTTGGAAGATGTTTCCGAAGCAAAAAATAGCCGTTCTAGTCGGTTTTGTTCTGGTATCGCCTCGATAAAGTGAACACCGTTTTGGGAAAGCGCTGATAATAATTCCGCAGACGCTTTATCGTGTGCCACCTCGAACTTCGCTTCATTGAGGCCGAACCCCACCAATCGAGCGTTGACCAGTTCGGCGACTTTAACTAAAAGTTCTCTTGAGATTTCACCCATCAAACGTATCCGAATTACATGACTTGCTTCGGATCCTACTGTAGGAACCTCGATCGTTTGAACTTTTCCTCCACGAAGAAAAGCGACTTTGTCGCAAATCCGTTCTACCTGATCCAATTGGTGAGAATTTAAAATGATAGTAGTTCCTTTATCTTTTAGTTCTTGAATAATCTTGCGAACCTGCATGACGCCCGAAGGATCCATGCCACTGGTTGGCTCGTCAAGAAATAAATATTTAGGGTTTCCAATAAGAGCTTGTGCCAAGGCAATCCTTTGAAGCATACCTCGAGAATAGGTCTTCACGAGCTTAAACCAAGCAGCCTCTTCCAGTCCGACCTGATTCAGCCGTAATTCCACTGATGTTTTGCATGCTTGTCGACTTCCTCCAGCAAGCGCATGATGAAAGCTAACCAAGTCGAATCCATTAATCCAGGGTTCGAACTGAAGCCGTTCGGGTACATATCCAAATTGAGCCTTAACCCTCAAATCATCTACATACATTCCATCGATAAGGATTTCTCCAAAATCAGGCTTTAAGAGCCCAAGAAGACAACAAAGAAAAGTGGTTTTTCCTGCACCGTTGGGGCCGATCAAACCGAAAACCTCGCCCGAATGTATTTCTAAATTCACCCCAGAAAGCGCAGGCAATGATTTCCCATGGTATGTTTTTGTAAGTTCTCTAACAATTAAACCTGGATGCAGAACCATCTTTTTCCTCTTGGTTTAAATATATCGCTGTTAAAATTTCCGAATTCAATAATTAGTGAGATATTTTCATGGCTGTACAATTGATATTTTTATAGAAAAAAACGATAAGTTCATGGTTTGAAACTAACCAAAATCTTTCAAAACAAAACTAAAAAGTTTTTTTGGTTAGTCTTTTCTTAATAGAGGGGTTATATGTAAAAACAGTATGCGAATTCTTAGTAAAGAGAGCTAAGCGTACTCTATTAACACCAACTAAAAAAATTACGGTCTTCACAAGGATCTCTTTTTTTGGAAATCACTTTAAACATTGAAGACCGTAACCTAATTTACTTAACGGCTATTCAAAAATAGACGCTTTCCTTGATTAAAAAAACAGCAAATTAACAAGCTCCGCTAGGTGGTGGGGTTACATACGCACAAACACATTCTTTTATTTCTGTTGTTAGTGTCTTAGCGGCCGCCAGACTACCTTCACCAACCTTATTAACATCAAAATGTGCGTGTGCTTGACTCAAACAAGCTTGAAACCCAGCCATATCCGATACAGCCATAAACACCTCCTAAAAAATAGATTTAAAACAAATTAATTTTAAAATCAACCTTGATAAAAGTCAAAGGTTAAATACATGAAAAAAATCAGAAAATATCCCACTTTCCTAAACACAGACAAATTTAAAGCAATCACACCAACTAAGAGGATTACTTTCTTAACTCCCTAAATCAAAGAAAATAATTTTTTTTACCACACTTTGAAAAAAGGGGATATCTCTTTCCGTAACCAATGCTCTCTTTATTAAAGGAAACAAAATATATATTGCGATAAAAAGTATTGAGAGGATAGCGCCGATTGCGAGTAACTGCGCCGATTTAAAACACTTCATCCTTGAATTTTTGAAAATCTTTATCTAAGTCAAGTTTTTTGTAAACAATATTTTCGAATTTATCCAGAATCCCTTTGATCTCAGGGTGAATAATAACTGATGGATCCTCTTTATGATCTTCATATATTTCTTTTAACTTTTCAAAGTACTTAATAGAATCATTAATATTATTTTCATAATCAAACCGAGCTAAATAAAATGCTGCATATATCCAAAAAATAGGCCGGTCTTTTATTTTCAAGGTTTCAATCCAATGTTCTTTTGCTATTGAAGAAAAACCTAACATAAAGCTATGTATACCACAGCTAATCTGCCAGTGCGCACTTTCAGGCTCGAGTGCCAATTGCCGTTTTACAAGTTCATAATAATAAGCTTCCTTATCTTTTTGACGATCTAATGCGGGTTCATGAAAAATCGTGGCTTCGATGGTACTCCAACGAGAACTGTCAATACCCTTAAGAATTTCTTCATGGGCTAACCCTTGATAACGAATTCCAATTTTATTTCTGAATAAACCCACTTTAAAACTTTTGAACCCTGTTTTTTTTTCATTTAAGAACTGCCACTTTAAACAGTAGACATCTTTCGAATTGTCATTTATACATTTTCTAATGCTCTCAAAATCATCCTCGATTAAATATTCGTCTGCATCTAATATTAGTATCCAATCTCCAGAAGACTTTGAGATTGAATAATTCCTGGCAGCGCTGAAATCGTCGATCCATTTAAAATCGAACACTTTGGCCCCAAAAGAATCTGCAATTTCCTTTGTTCGATCTGATGATCCAGTGTCAACTACAATCATTTCATCAACTAGATTTTTAACACTGTTTAATGATTTAAAAAGTATTTTTTCTTCATTTTTAACTATCATGCATAGTGAAATTTTTTTAATTGGTTTCTTCATATTTTAATCCTTAACTAAGAATAAACATTTTCACACCAATAAAACTCAACCTTTTTCACATATAAATTAACTTCCACGAATAATTGGCGAAATAACAACGCCGGTAAAATCTTTTCGACTCTATTGAATTTTATTGGAACTCCTAAACGGTTGCGACCAAAAAAACTCGGTTTCTGGTTTCTGCGTATCAATATTCCTAATGAATCATTTTTGGGAAATGGAATCGTAAACTCCAAAAAGGCATTTAAAGAAATATCATTATCAGAAATTTGTATCTGATAATGATCACGACCTTGGATTCCACTACCAATAATTGCT
>JACQAU010000325.1 GCA_016194835.1 Deltaproteobacteria bacterium | reverse complement strand
GCATCGGTAATTAAAATTTTTGGTCTTTTATCTGACACTTTAGATTCAACAATAACTTTATGCGAAAGTCCAGTTACACTGTCAAATTGCTCTTGCATGGTCAGACCTTCTTCGATGTCCTCAAAACAAACAATACCTGATACTTCAGTAATAATAGGTGTAGAATAAGGATCCCATTCTGCTAACAGCTTTCCTTTTTCCGTTGGATCACCGTCTTTTACTAAAAGTTTTGCTCCATAAACTACAGGATATTTTTCTCTTTCTCGGTTATTTGCATCTATGACAGCAATTTCTCCATTTCGATTCATCACAGTCAGGTACCCTTCTTTGTTTCTAACTGTATTTAGACTGATAAACTTTACACTTCCTTTTGTTTTCGATACAAGGCTCGATTGCTCAACACGCCTGGATGCTGTCCCACCGATGTGAAATGTTCTCATTGTTAACTGCGTACCTGGTTCACCAATTGATTGAGCCGCAATAACACCAGCAGCTTCGCCTATACTAACCATCCTACCACGCGCCAAATCACGGCCATAACAAGCAACACAAATGCCCTTTTTAGCCTGGCAAGTGAGCACAGAACGAATACGTACCCTGTCAATACCAGCATCTTCTATTTTACGAACTAAATCTTCAGTTAACTCTGTATTAGTAGAAACCAAAACTTCGTTTGTCACTGGATCAATCACGTCATCTAAAGCAACACGACCTAAAATACGGTCTCCCATTTTTTCGATAATCTCTCCACCTTCAACAAGTGCTGCTATATAAAGACCATCCAGTGTTCCACAATCATTTTCAGTGACAATCATGTCCTGGGCAACATCCACAAGCCTTCGTGTTAAATAACCAGAATTTGCTGTTTTTAATGCCGTATCTGCCAAACCCTTTCTTGCACCATGTGTAGACACAAAGTACTGCAACACACTTAAACCTTCTCTAAAATTAGCAACAATAGGAGTTTCGATAATTTCACCAGACGGTTTTGCCATTAAGCCTCGCATTCCTGCAAGTTGCCTAATTTGAGCATTCGAACCTCTAGCTCCAGAATCAGCCATCATAAAAATAGAGTTAAGAGATGGTGCGGTCACTTCGTTTGGTTTTCCCTTATGCGAAGTATGCGATACAAATGTTTGAACACTTAGCCTTTTCATCATAGCCGAAGCTATTTGCTCTGAGGTCTGTGCCCAAATATCAATAACTTTATTATAGCGCTCACCATCTGTAATCAAACCTTCGACATATTGATTTTCGATGTCTTGAACTTGTACATAAGCTTTGTCTAAAAGTTCTTTCTTATCAGGAGGCATCAACATATCGTGTACAGAGATAGAAATACCCGCACGAGTTGCTTGCTTGAATCCCGTAGTCATCAGGTGATCCGCTAGCATTACTGTTTGTTTATTTCCACTCAATCTAAAGCATTGATCGATAAGTTCAGCTAAATCTTTTTTGCCTAAAACTTTATTGTAAGCAGTAAATGGAATATCTTCTGGAACAATTTCAGATAACAAGACTCTGCCTACGGTTGTTTCATGGATGATATTTTGTAAGCGACATTTTATTTTTGCTTGCAAATCAACGACACCACTGTCATAAGCAAAATGAACTTCGATAGGATTTGCAAAAATCTTGCCTTCACCTTTGGCAAATGGTTTTTCCCGTGACATGTAATACAGACCAAGCACTATGTCTTGACTAGGAACAATTATAGGCTTGCCATGAGCGGGTGACAAAATATTATTTGTAGACATCATAAGCACTCTAGCTTCGACTTGTGCTTCGATAGAAAGAGGAATATGCACTGCCATTTGGTCACCATCAAAATCTGCATTGAATGCGGCACATACCAAAGGATGAAGCTGAATTGCCTTTCCTTCAATCAACGTTGGCTCAAAAGCTTGTATTCCTAAACGATGCAACGTTGGTGCACGATTGAGAAGTACAGGATGTTCACGAACAACTTCTTCTAAGATATCCCACACTTCCTGTCGTTGCTTTTCGACCATCTTTTTAGCAGATTTAATTGTAGTTACATAACCATATTCAGAAAGTTTATTGTAGATAAAAGGTTTAAAAAGCTCTAATGCCATTACTTTTGGCAAACCACATTGATGTAATTTCAATTCTGGTCCCACGACAATCACGGATCGTCCGGAGTAGTCAACACGTTTTCCTAATAAGTTTTGCCTAAAACGTCCCTGTTTGCCTTTTAACATATCTGAAAGAGACCTAAGGGGTCGCTTGTTAGGACCGGTAAAGACCTTACCTCGTCTACCATTATCAAAAAGGGCGTCAACTGCTTCTTGCAACATTCTCTTTTCATTTCTTACTATGATTTCTGGAGCATTTAACTCCATGAGACGTTTCAAACGATTATTTCTATTAATAACCCTTCTATAAAGATCATTTAGATCAGAGGTCGCAAAACGACCGCCATCCAGTGGCACCAAAGGTCGTAGCTCAGGTGGAATAACAGGTATAACATCTAACATCATCCACTCTGGTTTATTGAGTGCGCTTGTTTTAAAAGACTCTATAACTTTTAGTCTTTTAATAATTTTTGCACGCTGTGCTTCAGAAATGTCTTCTTTTAATTCTCTACGCAGTTGTCTTGATAAAACTTCGACATCAATTTTCTTTAAGGCTTCTTTCACTGACTCACCACCCATAGTCGCAATAAAAGTCACGCCTTCTTTCACTAATTGGGAATACTTGTCTTCTAAAAGAACAGAGTTTGGCTCTAATCCTGTATTACCCGGATCAATAAGCAGGTAAGCTTCACAATACAAAACTTTTTCTAAATCTTTTAAAGTAATATCTAAAACAGCACCTATTCGGGACGGTAAAGATCTCAAAAACCAAATATGCGCCACTGGCGACGAAAGCTCAATACAACCTAGACGTTCTCTTCGGACTTTTGACTGAATTACTTCGACTCCGCACTTTTCACATACAACTCCACGATGTTTCATCCTCTTATATTTTCCGCAATTACACTCATAGTCTTTCACTGGACCAAAAATTTTTGCGCAAAATAAACCATCTCGTTCTGGCTTAAAAGTACGATAATTAATTGTTTCTGGCTTTTTGACTTCGCCATAGGACCACTCACGGATTTTTTCAGGAGATGCTAATGAAATTTTAATACCCGTAAAGCTTAAAGGATCCTTTGGCTTATCAAAAAAGTTTAATAAGTCTTTCATATTTTTTCCTCATTTAAAAATTAAAGAACTGCACCTTTTAATTTACTGATGTCTTTTTCGTCTTCATTTTCAAGAAGCTCGACGTTTAACGCTAAGCTTTGTAACTCTTTTACCAAAACGTTAAAAGACTCTGGTAGGCCAGGCTCTAAAAGATGTTCGCCTTTGACAATAGCTTCGTACATCCGGTTTCGTCCTGTAACATCGTCTGATTTCACGGTTAAAAATTCTTGCAAAGCAAAGGCAGCACCATAAGCCTCAAGAGCCCAAACTTCCATTTCACCTAAACGTTGACCACCAAATTGTGCTTTTCCTCCTAGTGGCTGTTGAGTCACCAAACTATAAGGCCCAATACTTCGTGCTTCTGTTGCGCCATCAAAAACCGGGCTAGCAAAAGGAATACCTTTTCTTAAGTGATAAGCCATTTTTTTAATTTCAACATCCGAAGCTTTATCTACATATTTTTCAACTTCTGAATTGACATAAGTTTCTTTTAGAAGTTTTCTGATTTTATCGACATCGTACTGTTCTAAATATGTATTAATTTTTTGTCCTATTCCATGTGCTGCCCAACCTAAAGACACTTCAAGTAATTGCCCAATATTCATTCTGGAAGGCACGCCAAGTGGGTTCAAAACCATATCTACTGGGTCACCATTTGCCATGTATGGCATATCTTCCATTGAGACGACCCTGCTAATGACACCCTTATTTCCGTGACGACCTGCCATTTTATCTCCCACCTGAAGTCTTCGCTTAATAGCAATCTGAACCTTAACCATCTTAATAACTCCAGGAGCAAGCTCATCTCCTTTTTTTAGTTTTTCTATTTTTTCCTTAAACACATAGCGAACAGCTTCGATTTTTTCTTTAGCAGATTTCATGAATGCTGTTACATCTTGTTCCAATTCATCTTTAACCGGAATAAAACCAAGTAAATCAAAAGGAACTGCAGATAAAATTTCATGATTCAATTTCTGCCCTTTTTTAAGCAGTTCTAACGATCCATCTTCAGAAAGAAGTTTACCAGTTGTTGAAGCTCCGTCTAAAATTTTTGCAATCTTATTGAAAACAGAATACCTGATTGCATCCAGCTCAATACGTTCGTCACGACGAATTTTTGCAATATTGTCTTCTAAAATAGATTTTGATCTCTCGTTTGGCTCCGTTCCTTCTCTTGCAAAAATTTGTGCATTAATGACAATTCCTTGCACACCAGACGGAACACGCAAAGAAGTATCCCTGACATCACCTGCTTTTTCACCAAAAATAGCACGCAATAGCTTTTCTTCGGGTGAAAGTTGCGTCTCACCTTTTGGAGTCACCTTACCCACTAAAACATCCCCGGGTTTAACTTCGGCTCCAATAAAAACTATACCACTTAAATCTAAATTCTTTAACGCCTCTTCATTAATGTTTGGTATGTCACGAGTAATTTCTTCTTTTCCTAACTTGGTATCTCTGGCAATACATTCAAATTCCTCAATATGAATTGAAGAAAACACTTCATCATGAATGAGTTTTTCAGAAATCAAAATAGAATCTTCGAAATTATATCCACCCCATGGCATGAACGCAACTAAGACATTTTTACCAAGTGCAAGTTCCCCACAATCAGTGGCCGGACCATCTGCTAAAACATCCCCGGCTTTTACACGATCACCAGTTTTCACAACTGGTCTCTGAGAAACACAAGTATTTTGATTAGAACGTTGATATTTAATTAGATTATAAATATCTACATCAGAACCAACATCATCAGATTTTACTCCAAGTCTACGAACTACTATTTTTGTTCCATCTGACATAATGACTTCGCCATCATGCTTGCTGACAACTAAGTGCCCCGAATCCCTGGCAACTACTTGTTCAACACCAGTTCCTACAATAGGCGCACTTGTGCGCAATAGTGGCACTGCTTGACGTTGCATGTTTGAACCCATTAACGCTCTGTTTGCGTCATCATGTTCTAAAAATGGAATCAAAGATGCTGCTATAGAAACCAGTTGATTGGGAGAGACATCCATAAGTTCGACTTCATCTGGATGCACTAAAGCAAACTCCCCTTTTCTGCGGGCAGCAACTAAATCAGAACTGAGTTTGCCTGTTTTAATCCCATCCGAAGACACTTGAGCAATAATTTTATTTTCTTCTTCCGTTGCAGAAAAATAACGAATCTCATCTGAAAGTTTACGATTAGAAACAATACGATAAGGAGTTTCGATAAATCCAAAATCATTCACTTTTGCATAAGTAGAAAGGCTAGCAATTAATCCAATATTTGGACCTTCTGGAGTCTCAATTGGACAAATCCGACCATAGTGTGTGTTATGCACGTCTCTAACTTCGAACCCGGCTCTCTCTCTTGTTAACCCACCAGGACCCAAAGCGGATAAACGTCGTTTATGAGT
>JACQAU010000324.1 GCA_016194835.1 Deltaproteobacteria bacterium | reverse complement strand
GTCACGCTTATTGATTAGCTCTAAGCTAGTCGGGCATATGTGTATCACCACTGGCTCTGGCCCCAATTCAAATCACGCATGTTGGTCCACTGGTCCCAGCATTCTTGCGTAAATTGGCCCATTTGTAAGCTGCATCTTCCACTTTTGTAGATGGAAATGGAAGAACAGCAAGGCTTCTTATGAATCTGGCTCTTTTTCAAAATGGTCATGTTATTACTGTAATTCCTCCAGTCTTACGAAATGATTATATTGCCTTTGTACAGAAATCGCAGGTCGGGAAAAAGGACACTGTAGGATTTACCAACTTTATTAGTGCAATGGTGTATGAATCGACCAAGGATTACTTGAGACTGCTTAAAAAGCTACATGAAAAATAGTATCAACTGGGGTCGAATATATTATCTTGAATGTATATTGTTTTAATGCGAAATTACTTTTATGCGACCTATTTTGATAAAGCTTGGACCCATCCCTATTCATGGTTACGGACTGATGATTGCTATTGGCTTTTTGATTTCTATTTATGTTCTTCGTAAACTTGCTGCACGATCCAAACTTGATCCAGAAAAAATTGTAGATTTGGCATTTTGGTGTCTTATTATTGGTTTTTTAGGTTCACGTATTTTATTTGCTATTACAAGATTTAATGATTTTGCATCAGATCCGGTAAGTTTTCTTAGAATTTGGGAAGGTGGATTTGTTTTCTTTGGTGGACTACTGGCAGTTATTCCATTTGTAATGTGGTATTTTAAAAAATATAAATTACCAGCATGGAAAACGGTGGATGTGTTAAGTGTTGGAGTAGTGTTGTCTCACGCATTTGGAAGGTTGGGTTGCTTTTTAGCTGGCTGTTGCCATGGAAAGCCCACCGGCTCTAATTGGGGCGTTAAATTTTATTCTGATCTAGTTGAGCCGGCATTGCATGGGATTAACTTGCATCCCACTCAATTATATGAATCAAGTGCTTTGTTTTTATTGTTTTTTGGACTCTTATGGATTTTTAAAATAAAACGCTTTGATGGTCAAGTTGCACTTACCTACTTTATTGTTTATCCGATTATCAGGAGTGTGATTGAAGTATTTAGAGGAGATGTGATTAGAGGGTTTATTATCGAAGATGTGTTAAGTACTAGTCAATTTATCTCGATTTTTGTGATTATTGGAGCGGTTCTTGTGTTAAGCAAAAAAATAAAGCAAAATGCACATTAAACAATGATAGAGCTAATTATTTTATTTTATATCGTGGTTTTTTTACTGGGCTCTATTCCATTTGGACTGATTTTTTCTAGAGTTTTTTATCAACGAGATATTACCGGGCTTGGCAGTGGGAATATTGGCACCACAAACGTTAGTCGTGTGTTTGGATTTTGGCCGGTGGGGTTTTTAACTCTCTTTTGCGATGTATTAAAAGGAGTTATTCCGCTTATTGTTCTAAAATTAGGCTTTTTCTCGTTTTTATTTGATTATGACGGCCCTGTTTCTGAAAATGTTCTCTGGTTAAGTGGTTTTATCTCGGTTTTAGGACATTGCTATTCGCCTTTTTTAAGGTTTCAGGGCGGAAAGGGTGTGGCAACAAGCTTTGGGTGTTTTTTATTATTATCTCCATGGGCTGCACTAATTGGGATTATTGCTTATGTAGTGAGTTTTGTGAGATTAAAGACCGGCTCTATTGCAAGTTTGATGGGAGTTTTTTTAACATTAATATGTCTTCCTTTGTTTTATCCTTTGGGTTTGTATTTGTGGTTTGCAGCAGGAATGGTTTTTATTGTTTTACTTCGTCATGAAAAAAACTTAGATGATTTGTTAAAATGATTCAGAAAATTATTTATTTCATTTTAACTTTATTTTTAGTTTCTTTGCATATATTTGCTCAAGAACCTAAACGTATTGTTACTCTTGTGCCATCACTTGGAGAGCTGGTTGCTGATTTTTTAAGAGATGATTTGTCTAAAATTGTTGGAGTGAGTGAGTACACTGACTATCCTCCAAAATTGAAACTCAAGGAATCCATTGGTCCATATTATAAGTTTAATATAGAAAAAGTAGTGTCATTAAAACCAGATCTTATTTTTGCAACACAAGATGGAAATGCAAAAGATCAAATTTTACATCTTCGTGAATTGGGGCTGCAAGTTGTAGTAGTCAATACCACCAGTTTGTCAGAAGTATATCAATCAATTGATACAGTGGGAAATGCACTTGGTAAAAAAGAAATGTCTTCTCAAATGATAGCACAACTTAAGAGAGGTATTGAAAATATTAGAGTGCGTAACAAAAAACATGCTGTAAAAAAAGTTTTGCTACAAATTGGGTATCAACCACTGGTGGTTGCTGGTAAAAGGACATTTTTGAATGATATTTTGGATGTTCTGAATGTTCAAAATGTTTATTCAGAATCTCGCATGAGCTATCCCAGGCCTTCGTTTGAGGATGTTATACAAAAAAATCCTGATGTAATTATTATTTTTGCTATGGATAAAAATTTGAAATCCTTTTATCATTTTTATCGTTGGAAACGCGAATGGCTGCAATTTAAACAAATTAATGCAGTTAGGCAAAATCAAATTCACGTAATTTTAGGTGACACCCTGTTGCGCCCAACCTTAAGATTGCTAGAAGGGCTAAGTATGTTAGAGAAGACACTAGGAACAGTTTTTCAATGATTATTAAAAAATATTTATTTAGTTTTATTGTATTGATCATGGCAGTTTACTTTGGTGTTAGTTTTGGTGCGACTTCTGGTTTGGATTTTGATTCTATAGTGCAATTGAGATTGCCTAGAGTGTTATTGGCCATTAGTAGTGGAATGTCTCTAGCGTGTGCTGGAGCTGTGTTACAGGCGCTTTTTACTAATCCACTTTGTGATCCATATACTTTGGGAGTTTCTTCGGGCGCAGCTTTAGGTGCAGCCTTGGGTATTGTTCTTGGATTCGAAGCTTGGTTTTTAGGATTGGCTCTATCAGCTTTTATAGGAGCCCTAGCTTTTATGCTTGTTCTAATTCTTATCTCACTAAAAACAAGACTAACTAATCTGACTCTATTGCTCTGTGGAGTAATGCTTGGTTTTCTTGGATCCAGTGGTGTTGCTATTTGCATGACAATCGGTGATGCACAAGGCATGCAAAATGCGCTTTTTTGGCTTATGGGAGATTTATCTAGAGCTCGTATGCATGGAGTTTTACTTACTTTGTTTGTATCACTAATTTTGATATTTATGCTTTGGCGAAAATCAACACAGCTAGATGCTTTTTTAATGGGCGAAGAAAATGCTTCCGGTCTTGGAGTTTCAGTTCCTAAGTTAAGAAGACAGTTTATTTTTCTGACTTCTCTTTTAGTTGGATTAAGCGTTGCCAGTAGTGGCATGATTGGCTTTTTGGGGCTCATTGTTCCTCATTTTAGTAGAAAATTGGTGGGTTCTTTACATTTCAATATGATTCCTTTTTGTATTATCTGGGGGGCCGTGGCATTAGTATTGGCGGATTTGATGGCACGTGTTTTATTAAAACCTTATGAACTACCTGTTGGTGTCATTACGGCTTTTGTTGGTGCTCCACTTTTTATTTGGATGATTTTAAGCGATGGAAGATCAAGAAATTAAACCTATTTTGGGTGCTTATAGCTTGAATTATTTTTTTGGCGAGAAACAAGTTTTAAAAGATATTTCTTTTGAACTTTTTAAAGGCGAAATTATAACCATTATAGGCCCAAATGCTTCAGGCAAATCAACTTTGCTGAAAATACTATCAGGCATTTTGCCATTAAAAGAAATTGAAAGTGCAGGGCAGGTGTTTTGTCAAAATAGATTGCTTTTCAAAATGACGCCTGATGAAAGAGCAAGATCAGTTGTTTATTTATCTTCTGAACTTCAGGCAGAGTTCCCATTGACTGCATTAGAGACTGTTCTAATGGGACGGATTTGTCATCATTTGCATAATTATGTTGAAAAACAGGACATTGCACGCTGGGCAATGGAACAATGTGTGTGTTGGGGTTTGCGAGGTCGTTTTTTGCATACACTAAGCGGAGGTGAGCGACAGCTTGTTAATTTGTCTAGAGCGCTTGCGCAGGGAAGTAGGGTGATTTTATTAGACGAAGCGCTTTCGAAAATGGATCTTCACCATCAAACCATGATGGGCATGCTTCTTAAGAAATTAGTTCAAAAAAACTATTCTATAGTCTTGGTTTCTCATGACTTAAATCAATGTCTTTCGTTGGCTGATTCTTGTGTGTTACTTTTACGTGGCGAAAAAATAGCTCATGGGCAGATTGCAGATATTTTTAAAGAGAGTAATTTAAAAAAACTTTACCCCGGAGCCAGTTTTGTTTTAGGACAAAATCCGACAAACCTACACCCGCATATTTTTTTATAAAATTATAACTAGTGCGTTGTTAGCGTACTATGGAATATTAATTTCCTACGAAGTTAGGTTGTGATATTTTTGCAAATAATTTTGCATATGAGAAAAACAAAGCATATATTTTGCTAAGGTTCTTGGATTTTTGGGTTTTTAGCAAAGATGAACCGGAGCTGATCTCTCCAATAGAACTCGAAAAATCGCTTCTGCACCTTACCCAAAAAACAAGGCATCCATTTTCACAAGAACTGGCTAAAGAAATTGTCCAACTCACACAAGGACATCCATACCAAACTGAAAAACTAGCTTCTTATGTGTTTCAATCTACTCAAGAGATTTCAAAATTTAAAACACTTCATGAGTTTTTAGATGCCGTTATCAATCAAGTTATAGAGCAGGAGGAGTCCATTTATAAAAATTATTTTAATCTACTTACTTTTAATCAAAAAAACGTACTTATTGCTATTGCAGACTATGCCGAAAAAATCCCGTCTAACAAAATGGTTAGAACTTACCAATTCATCGAGTTGATCATAGCTGGTGCCCTGTTAGGATTAATTGTAAAATCCTGAACTATGTTACCTTCTATATCTTTTACTCACTCCTTTGCTTCACTTTAAGATTGTGAAATGTTTTGCTTTGTTTTAGTTTGGTTGATTGAGATATGATAAAAAATACTCAAGTAACACTAAAAACCAAAAAAAGTTCCATTATTAATTGGCGGCTTTGTCCTGTAGGTCAATACTGGCGAAAAGCTCACTACCAGAACACCTACGAAAGAGCTAATGGCTCAATTGTCCAAGGTCACCGCGTAAGCGCAGGTTGCTGTAAAAACCCCTCTGGAAAAGATCAGATGTATCCAGAAGAAATGGGAAAAATAGCAAAGGCTCACTTTTCAACTCTAAAAAACTTGCCCTGTGAGTTAGCACTAAAATTTAATGATGGAAGTGCATATGATGATCTGATTGCTGGATGGATTCAGTACTGGAACAATGTCTTTAATTCTAATGATCCACTACAACCAAATTTAGTAAAAGCCCTTATCGCAAGTGAATCAGGCTTTTATCCCAAAAAACTTGCTGACAAGTTAAATCCAAATAGTGCCCGTGGTCTTAGTCAAATTACTAATGACACTCGAAAAATCCTTGGAGACGAACGTGGAGAACTCAAAGACCACTACTTAACGCTCACTAAAAAAGATCTTAATGACCCAAACATAAATATTTGCGCAGGTATTAGATGGCTTTTTCAAAAGCAAGTCTTAGCCTCCAGTAAATTAGGGCGATCAGCAACTTGGGAAGAAGCGGTAATTGAATATAAAGGACTATCAAAGGATTTAACTGGAACTAATAGAATAAAGCAGAAAAGAGCTCAAGAACTTATGAGTCGGTTTAGAGATTATTTGGAGCGATTACAAGAATGCAAAAAATCATAACCCTACTTTGCGTGTGTTCAACCTTTATGTTATTAGATGTTGCTACATCAAATACTGTCTCAAACCACCTGAAAGAACTTCATACCCAGTATCCCTATGGCTTGTTGGGCGAAGACTATGGAATTTTAAATATTGATGATCTCGCAATGAACACCTGTGAAATTATAAAGCCTGAGCCATTTTCTATACAATCAAATGCTTACCCCTATTGGCAATGTTTTCCTTCAAAAGATGTATATTTTTCTTGTGAAAGTTCTGGTTATGATGAATGGACTAAATCAACACCGACCATATTAGTAATTGCTGTATCAACCCAAAAT
>JACQAU010000323.1 GCA_016194835.1 Deltaproteobacteria bacterium | reverse complement strand
TTATGAAAATTATTTTTAAAAAAGTTAAAAAATACTATTCATTTACCAGGTTAAAAGTGGACTACATCAAAATTCAAATGCATTCAAATTTAAAGCCACAATTGCTTGCCCTTGTCCACCATAAGATGATTTTAAACCAATATGGTACTCAACAGAAAACACAAGTGGAAGTCTGAACACAGCCTGACTAGCCAGTCGTATACCCGCGCCTAAAGACGGCAAAAAAAGTGAAGTGTTTGGAAAATAAACAGCTTCGACAAAAGTAAAACCAAAAAGATTTTCTACAAAAAACGGAAATGTTTCGAATCCTTTTAAAATATAAGAAAGAGGAAAGCGATAATCCAAGGATCCAATATTTACTAGCCGTGTTTGAGTAAAGAAACCCGGGTAGCCTCTAAACGTTAAAGCGTCTAACGAGTTTTTAAAAGAATTAAAAAGTGAACTAGGTATAAAACCTTGGACCACTATATTGGAGTTTAGGTTATTTGGATCAATGCGGGTACTCCAAACGCGAGTACTCCAAGCTGTTCGTAAAAAAGGAACTAACACATGGTGTTTCCCGATCGTTATGTACTCCGTGTCTTTAAACAAAAACTTCCAGGTATTAATACCAGAGTTTAAAGACAGTTTTGTCCCAAAAAAAGTGTTCCTACCCCTCTCTGGTGATATTGCTAAACGTGAGCTCTCTGGATTTGTAAATGCGATATTAAAATTTACAGCTGGTATATATTGTGAAGCTTGAGTTGGTATTGTGTCACCCAGGTTGTATTTGTATTCTCTTTCTAAAAATAAGCTTATACTTGGAGTTAACGTTGAACTTGTAAAGCGCCATGGATAAGCCAATGAAGCCGAGTGTGTGAGTTTTCTGTAAAATATATCGCCATTGTTTTCTGTTGCAGAAGTCACATAGCTCCATGCATAAGAAAGATTTGGTCCTAGCAACCTAGTTGTGTATTGAACAAAACCGTCTACTTTTTTTTGTTTAAATGCATAGCCAGTGCCTAAAACGTACTGATGCCGATCCGTTGCGTCAAATCCAGCAACTTGTCCACCAACATAGCCCTCAAGGCTGCTATCGAAAAATATAATGGGGTACCATAACCTTGGTAAAATGCTAGGAAAAACTGAGTAATTCTTCTCATTATATTTAAGATCTTTCAGATCTGTATAGGTTTTATTTTCTAATGCATGACGATCTTCGTTGCTTTTATACACGGGGGGAGCCCAGTCTGTTGTTTTCTTGATTGGTTGTGACTCCGAAATCGGTTTTTCTAGGAGCTCTATTTGCGCAAGATCAAAGCCATCTACAGAAAATATACTTGCATAAATCCCTTTTGGACCAAAGGTCGGAAACCACACACCTGCAATCACATTGGTTACTTGTGTGATTTGGGCAGTGTTCTGTTTAAGTTTAAACACATTATCTATACCAGTAAAATCAGAAACGAAATAGAGGTTTCCTGTTGCATCAAAAGCGGGGTGGCGATTGTAAGATTTATTTTCAATTAATATGTGTGATATTTTTGTTTCATTATATTTATGATCTTCCAGATCCAACTCCACAATTTCTTCGCTTGTATGGTTTGTTTTATGCAATGAGAAAATAATCTTTTTTCCATCAGGAGAAAAGATCGGGCTTGCTGAGCGATCAAACATTTCCGGCATAAATAATTTTTGAACTTCTCCAAGTTTTAGCCTATTTTTTCCATACATAACAGATGCGATGGCAATGCCAACTCGCGAATTTTCTGTTAGCGTAAACACAATCCATTTTCCATCTTTCGAATAACTAGGATCTTTGGCTCTAAGAGAATTAGTAAGCCAATAAGAGCGTTTTTCATTTAGATCATAAACTGCCAGATCACTGAAGTAATAATATTGAGACATTCTGTGTAAAGCGCTGTACACCAAAAAACGAGAATCCGGCGAAAAATCCAGGTGTGCCCCAAAGAATTTTTCATCAAGACGTGTTGTTTCTTTAGTATTTAAATTTCTTAAATACAAACTCCATCTACGATCTAAAGAGTTTTGTGTGTAGGCAAGCCAGTTTCCATTGGGAGAAGCGCTACTGCCTAAAACTGAAAATCCCTTTTCAGTAATTTTTTTAATTGGAGTGAGTGGTTGTGATTTGATTTGCTCAATCTCTTTTTTTAGTCTGTCTTGTGTAAAGTCAACCCATTCTGTCCATGTTTTTTTCCAATTAGTTGATGCAGTTTTGTTTAAATAATAATCAAGAAGCCATGGGAAACAATAACTAGAATACTCTGATAATTCGCCTAAACTGTTTATATTATGTGGAGATTTCTTGGCGATCCAGTTCATGAGATGATAACCAAAGAGATATGGTGTTTCGCCTCCCGGGAAATAAGGGTTTTCACCAAAAATTTTATCAAAGGTAATAAATTTGCTTGAGTTAAAAACATTCTGTTCCACAGCGGAGCGCAAAAGTCCTTCATAAAATGGACTTCTGCCTCGACCTACTTTAGTAAAATGTGTTTCAATATAAACTGCCAAGCCTTCTAGCATCCATGCGGGCCAAAATGCATTTGGCAACAAAATGTCTCCAAAGATGTACCTAAGCCCTGTCCACACACCGTGTGTTGGGTCCATATTTAAAAAATGAGTATACTCATGAAAAACAAGGAGTCTTAGCCAATTGTCTTCGTAAAATATACTCTCCCAGTTGTCAGGTGGAACCATGTATAAAACAATA
>JACQAU010000322.1 GCA_016194835.1 Deltaproteobacteria bacterium | reverse complement strand
TAACGGTATAATTCTTTTTGCTTTTAAAAGCCCATATTTAGTTGTACATAAGATATCAAATATGGCTGGTACTTTTACAGATCAAAACAAATCATTTTACACAAGTTTAAAGTTACAAGATCCGTCTATATATGAGGCAATCGTTAAAGAGCACAAGCGAGAAGAAGAGGGCTTGGAACTCATCGCATCAGAAAACTATGTTAGCCAGGCGGTTTTAGATGCCCAAGGCTCCATACTCACCAACAAGTATGCCGAGGGATACCCTAAAAAAAGATATTATGGTGGGTGTGAATTTGTTGACGAAGCTGAAAGCCTAGCCATCGAAAGAGTATGCAAGCTTTTTCAAGTCGAAGCAGCCAACGTACAACCCCACTCCGGCTCACAAGCAAACATGGCGGCTTTCCTGGCTCTTATGAAGCCTGGCGAAACACTTTGTGGCATGAGTCTGGCCCACGGTGGCCACCTCACACACGGAAGCCCAGCTAATTTCAGCGGAAAGCTTTTTAAAGTTCTTAGCTACGGAGTGCACCCGGAAACCCATAGACTTGACTACGATTTAGTACGATCACTCGCCATTAAAGAAAAACCCAAAGTAATTGTCGCAGGTGCCAGTGCATATCCCCGTATCATTGATTTCGAAAGTCTTGGTCAAATTGCTAAAGAAACCGGAGCCCATTTCGTTGTAGACATCGCCCATATCGCAGGGCTTGTGGCTACTGGTCTTCACCCCTCCCCTATTTCACATGCGACATATACAACATCCACAACACATAAAACCCTAAGAGGCCCAAGAGGAGGAATTGTCTTAGGAAAACCAGAATACATGAAACAGCTTAATTCTTGGATTTTTCCTGGTATCCAGGGAGGCCCACTAATGCATGTTATTGCAGCCAAGGCTGTGGCTTTTGGCGAAGCACTTAAGCCTGAATTTAAGCAATACCAAAACCAAATTTTAAAAAACTCTAAAGCTCTAGCCGAAATTTTAATATCTCATGGAGTATGTCTTGTCACTGGAGGAACTGATAACCATCTAATGCTTGTTGATCTCACACAAACCGGAGATGGCGACATCACAGGCAAAGACGCTGAAAACTGGCTGGATCAAGCCGGCATCACAGTAAATAAAAACACTGTCCCTAACGAAAAGCGCAGTCCTTTTATTGCTAGCGGAATTCGTATTGGAGTACCAGCAATCACAACACGCGGCATGAAAGAAAATGAAATGAAATTTATTGGACAATGGATTAGTGAAATTTTACACAATAAAGGTAAAACAGAAATTATTGCCAAAATAAGAGATCAAGTCAAAGAACTCTGTAAAAATTTTCCTATTTATGGGTTAAAAACATGAAATGTCCTTTCTGTGCAATACTAGACACGAAAGTAATTGACTCAAGACTAAATCAAACTGGTGAGATTACCCGTCGTCGCAGGGAATGTCTACGATGTGAGGGTCGTTTTACAACTTATGAACGAGTCGAAGAAATAATGCCAATGATTATTAAAAAGGACGGCAGGCGAGAGCCTTGGCTGAGAGAAAAAATCATAGGTGGAATCAAAAAGGCCTGTCAAAAACGAAACGTACCAACTAATAAGATAGAAGACATTGTAAATGAGATCGAAAAGCAAATTCAAGCTTTTGGTCTAAAAGAAATACCAGCCAAAACTGTTGGGCACTATGTAATGCTAGAATTGCACAAACTAGACAAGGTGGCATACGTACGTTTTTCTTCTGTGTATCGTGCATTTAAGGATGTAGATGATTTTGTAGCTGAACTAAAAGTTCCGCTTAGCGGCAAGGAAGAAGATTTCAATTTACCGCTTTTTCAAACAAAACTAGAAGAGGAAAAACGCTCTTGAGCAAAAGACATTTAGCAAGAGAAATAGCCCTGCAAATTCTTTATGGTTATGACCGACAAGGGATCACTGAGCCAATAGAGTTAGATGAGCATTTTCAATATTTTAGGGTGCCTCCTGATATACAACCATTTTCATCACAACTAGTTACAGGAACGTTGCAAAATATAGTTCAAATTGATCAAATCCTTGATAGAAATCTCAAGAAGTGGAAAATACAAAGACTCTCCACTGTTGATCGTTGTATTTTAAGAATGGCCGTGTACGAAATGAAATATATGCCAGAAATTGACGTGGGCATTACCATTAACGAAGCAGTGGAGCTTGCAAAACAATTTGGCACTGAAGAATCATATGGATTTGTAAACGGAATCCTAGACGAAGCAAGTAGAGATAAAGTGGATTAAAAGTTTAGGTTCTTTGCTATGTCCTTTCCGCACACAGAGTTGATATTCTGTATTCATAATAGGGATTTCAAATCGACTTACTTTTTGAACGGGCCGATAAGATGATCAATCTCTGTGAAATCAAATATTCTAACAAACCCATTGGAACACAGGTTATCCCACAGGATGAGAAAAAACTTAAAATGCTTTGCATCCCGAGAGGTTTTAGTGTTGAAAAAGTACTCATCAGTCTATATGGACCAGATGATTCACTAAAAGCGACTGAATATTTTCACCAATACATAACATTAGATAAGCTGCTGTAGATTTCTTCGTTTAGTGATCAGACACCGAAGGTTTTAACTCATCTTGTATAAGAAATATTCTAGATAAAAGCATGCCCCAAAGAAAAACATCTGGATTAGTTTGCTGAGCTTTGTTGTCAAATTCTTGAAATTGATCTTTCATTTCTTGTTCAACCAACGAGTAAAGCACTGTTAGTGATTTTGAAATTTGTGCACCCAACTCAGCCGCTGGTGGGCTATCTTTGCATAGAGTAGAGTTCGTAATTTGCATCTCCCATACACAAACTTCGCTGTCTAACTCCAAATATCTCTTTTGCTTCTTTAGCAAACCTTCTTCTAAGATCTCTTTTGTAGACTTGCACCGGTAATACTGTGAAAATATTTTGCAGTTCTTTATATTTATTTCATCTACACGATCGCAACCTGGAGTAACTTCTCTTTCTTTTAACATTTGATCCAATAAGTTTAATTGAAAAGGTTCTATAGGAGCAGCATTTCTTTTTTCAAAAATCAGGTGTTCAGATACATATACTGCAGCATGGTATTCGAGCCCGTCTGGATTAGTAGGTTTAATCATAATCAGATCACCCGGATGAGGCTTTTCTGAAGAAAGCACTTTTCGACAAAGTGGGCTATTCAAATAAAACTCGATTTCTCCCAAATCACTATACCTGAATGCGGATGTAAATCCGCTCATAACAAGTGCAGTGTTAAAACAATTTGACGATCCACGGACTGCTCCACTTCCATGGTGTTTGGCAACAAAATCTGGAACCAAATTATTTAGTATAATAAAATATGCATTTATTTTCTCATCGTATGTGCAAGATGGAATAACTTCGTTGTTAGAACCTTCGACTCGCACCTTCCACTGCAAAATCAGCTTTGCTTCTTCATTGAGAACTGAGCAAGATGGCCCATAGAATTGCAGTATGCCTTCTGTTGTTCTAGCAATTTTAAAGTCTGCAGCAAACAATACCTTTGGTGAGAACGTCACAAAAAAAATAAGGAAAAGCACTATTTTAGTAAGCAAATTGGTTTGCATTTAGTAAGTTTAACGGCTTTTCAGCGTTAAGTCTATGTAGTTTATTAACACCACATATGATTTATTTGTAAAAATAAACCAATTAATGCTACACTTAACATGGACATGCAACAAGCCACGTACATAGATTTGAAAGCCGAAAAAGCGTTATTTACAAAAGACCTGAAGGGATTAGCTTTAGCAATATACGAAGACGAAAGACCACTGAAAGGCCTTGCTGGCATAATAGACTTTAGATTTCAGAGAATATTTTCATATTTTTTAAAATCTCAAGCCATGACTGGTAAAAAAGGCGAGTGCATTTATGTACCAACACAAAAAACAAATAAAACTTATCACTTTATTTTAGTGGGTTGCGGAAAAAAGATGGGATCAGTAACTAACAAACAAGTAATGCCTGAAACACTAGAGAGCTTAAGAAAAAACCTAGTTGCTTTGGGGTTATCTGGCATCGGAATTTCCCGTGCAGACTTTGGCGACCTAAGTCTTAACGAAATAACAAACTTTTTAAAGGGGGTGCCGGTATGGATTCTTCAGTGAAGAAGAATCCGAATATAGTGGATTCTTCAGTGAAGAAGAATCCTAATATAATGGATTCTTCAGTAAAAGACCTTCTTTTTACCTCAAAACAATTCGAGCCGAGCGAGAAAACTGCCGACTTAGAGGAATTGCTAAAAAACTTTCAAGAACTAAGAGAGTTGATCAAACATAGTTTATCAAACGAGCAAATTTCAGAGTTATCAGAACCACCGAAAAATGCACCTTTAACAAACCCAACTCCCTCAGTAGCCACACAGAAAAACCAGTCTGAACAAGAGAAATTATCATTAGCAGACATCCCTGAGTTTTTAAAACAACCTAAATATAGTAATATTTTGAAAAATCCGAAACTTCTGCAATCTTTGCTCAAGTTAAAACAGAAAGCTACTTCACAAAATACAAACACTCAGAGCAAAAAAAAAGAAGAAACTCTGACGTTTTCCAAAGAAAACATGTCACAAATAACTGCTGCATTAAAAAATACTGATTCATCATCTATGAAACGCCCACCAGGCATTACACACTCTATCTACAGAGAAGGAAAAAAGTGACTCATAACTTTTTAGAAAGTTACCAACACCAATGGGAACAAACTAAAGAAATCGCCCAAAACTCAAACACACGCACTCTTTTACAAAGAACAATCTTACGAAGCTGTCTTGAAATTGCTCACTCACAACAGTCCTTTGCGCTGGCAATTAGTGACGATTATCTTTTAAATGACATTAGAGGATTAGAAAAAAAAATCCAAAACTTAAGAAGCATAAGAAGTTTCGAAAATTTGACACTAAATATGTTACTTACCAAGGAATACCAGAAGAACATAAAAGATGTTGAAAACAGAGATTTTCCAAATGAATTTTTGTTAAAATTAAAAGAAAATACATTCGAAAGATGTGATCGCAAATGGGAAAAGGAGATTGCATTAGATGCCTTAGAATCTGGCTGGGAGTTTTGGAGCATTAAAGCCTTGTTAAATATACAAAATGCTGAAAAATGGAATAAATTACTTATACAAAATCTTTGGCCAACAGGGGTCTGGCTTTATACAGAAACCGATCTTGAACCATTAACCCCACCCACTCCTGGAGCAACATGGGCAGGAAAATGGCTTATTATATTAACGCCACGTAAAGATAACTTATTGTTTTTAAAAGAAAATATATTAAATATTATAGATTTAATAAATCAACCCGTCATAGATAAAATATACCCCTAATAGTCAGTTTACAGTTTAAGTTTCAGTTTCAGTTTGGAGTTTTCAGAATATTCAGAAATCATTTGCTTTTATTTTAAATATCTGATAAATACAGTATCTCTTTATGCAGTTAGCAGATTTTTTAAGTAGTATATTAAGCACACATGGAAAGATTATAAAACATCTTGAACATGATTTTGGCGAACAAACACTACTTAAAATACTTGAAAATCTTGTGATGGCCTTAACTAATAGACCACCTCCATCACTGGAAACAAAACAGTTTACTTTTTTAGCCCCGTCATTTCCCACTAATCCCTACTCTTCACCTCGTTTTGCAATAGAAAAACTCAAAAGCACTGTAGCCGAACTACACTTATCAAACACTTTAGAATTTTACTTACTGTCATATCCTTTTTATCGTGCTTTTATCGAAAGTCCCATTGCCTTAAACGCCAATATAGCAAATAAAAATACAAACAATATTGACAAACTAGCTAGCTATGCCCTACTTTTTGCAAAAGATTGGATTATAAAACTTCCCATCTCTCAAAACAAAATACCAGAACTCTTAAAGTTATCTGAAACGTATTGGCTAAGATTTAGGTGGCACATGCTACGGCAATTCAAAATAAATCCATTAGTAATAATTTACTCCAACACAAACACAATTACAGTTCCATCCAGTTCTCACCAACTGAAACGTTAACCTTAAGCGGCACACTAAGTTGCATTGCGTTTTCCATCACGCAAGTAAGTATCTTTTTTACTTCTTCTACTTCACCCTTTGGACAATCCAAAACCAACTCGTCATGTACTTGAATTATCATTTTAGATCTAAATTTCTTTAACTCTTCGTCAAGTGCAATCATAGCAAGCTTCATTAGATCAGCCGCTGAACCCTGAATTGGTGTATTCATAGCCATCCGTTCAGCGTTAGACCTGAGAGCATGATTTTTTGAATACAAATCAGGCAAGGCCCTTCGTCTACCAGTAAATGTTACTGCTCTACCAAGACTTTTTGCCTGAATAATCAGTTCGTCTAAAAATTTTTTGACCCCATAATATTTTTCAAAATATCTAGTAATTACTTCTGCTGCCTCCTTACGCGGAATTCTTAGCTCCTGAGATAAACCAAATGCAGTTTTGCCATACATGAGCCCAAAATTAATAGCCTTAGCTACACTTCTTTGTTCCTCTGTCACATTTGTGGGCTCAACACCAAAGATTTCACTCGCAGTGCGAGCATGAATATCTTCGTTACACCTAAATGACTCGACCAGGTTTTTATCTCCACTCATATGAGCTAAAATGCGAAGTTCTATCTGGCTATAATCAGCAGATAACAACACATTGCCAGGCAAAGGCACAAAAGCACGCCTAATTTTTTTACCTCTTTCTGAGCGAATTGGGATATTTTGTAAGTTTGGATCAGAACTTGAAAGTCTCCCCGTAGCAGTTATGGTCTGATGAAAACTAGCGTGAATTTTACCAGTTTTCCCGTCTTTCTGCCCGGGTAAAGTGTCAATGTATGTATTTTTTAATTTTGAAATTTCTCGATATTCTAATAAAAGTCTTGGCACCTCATGCAGAGGGCTTAAAACCTCAAGTACCGCAGCATCTGTTGAAAATCCTGTTTTTGTCTTTGTCTGTGTAGGCAATTCCAATTCTTCGAACAAAAGTGTGGCCAATTGCTTTGGCGAATTTAAATTAATTGGATTTTTTATCAATGCAAAAATACGATTCTCGATTGCACTGAGTTCTTTCTCAAAATCCTGCGAAAGCTGTTTTAACCATGCTTCATCAATACAAACACCACAAGTTTCCATATTTGCTAAAACAGAAACCAGGGGGAGTTCAATTTGAGCAAACACTGGCATCAGTCCTTCTTGTTGCAACTTGAGTTTAAGAACGTCCCATAATTTTACTGCAATCCATGCGTCTTCTGCTGAATATCGTGTAGCAACATCGATTGGCACTTCGTCAAACAAAATTTGGTCTTTTCCCTTTCCACAAACTTTTTCGTAAGTAAGCACGTCGTAGTTTAAATACATGGCAGCTAGAACTTCTAAATTATGCCGTCCTTCTGGTTCTAAAACATAAGCAGCCACCATTGTATCTGCACCTATTCCGTCTGGTCTTAATCCATGCTCAATAAGAACACTCCAATCGTATTTTAAATTTTGCCCGATTTTTTTATATACAGGATTTTCTAAAAAAGGCCGTAGCTTTTCTAAGACATACTTTGCTGAAAGTTGGACTTGAGACGTTTTATGTTTGATTGGAATGTAAAAAGACACTGTGGGATCATAGCAAATAGCAATACCAACAATTTCAGCTTTTCTTGGATTCAAAGAAGTAGTTTCCAAATCAAACCCAAATTCTCCATTTTTTGAAAGTTTCTCTAAAAGAACGTTTAATTCAGATTCTTTTTGTATAGTTTTAAATATATCATGTTGTTCTAATGAAACACTTGTTTTTACATCTTCTTTTGGCTCAAGCTTTTTAAGAAGAGAACTAAAATCCAATTCTCTAAAGAGCTGTTTGCATGCATCCGTCAAGTGAAATTCATATTTTAACTCTTCAAAAGAGATGGCACATGAAGACTCTTGCCTTAGTCCCACTAGTTCATACGAAAGCCTGGCATCTTGTTGATGATTTTTGATATTTTCAGCTTTTTTCCCTGTGATTTTATTTTTCCGAGAAGCTTCTAATATCGCCTTTAAACTACCGAATTCTTGTATTAGTGCTACTGCAGTTTTTTGACCAATACCTGAAACTCCAGGAATGTTATCTGAGCTATCCCCAACTAGGCTTAAGTAATCTCTAATTTGTGATGGCAATACTCCAAATTTTTCATTTACTTCTTTAGGTCCAAAAAATTTATCTTTTAATGTATCCCATAGCTGGACATTTGCGTTTACAAGCTGCATTAGGTCTTTATCACTTGAGACAATAATAACCATGTTTTTAGGAGATTTAGCTTGCCACTCATGAGTCAAAGAAGCAATAAGATCATCTGCTTCTGTGCCACCTTGTTTTATTGAAAAAACATCGAATGCTTTAACAATAGCTTCGATTTTATCAAATTGAGGGATGAGATCTTCTGGCGGGGCGCTGCGATTGGCTTTATAG
>JACQAU010000312.1 GCA_016194835.1 Deltaproteobacteria bacterium | reverse complement strand
TGCAATTAACTTATGGAGCGCAACAAGTGCCACATATAATGGCACAAGTGGGCAGTTTTTTGTTTTACAAGATAAAGAGCAGAAAATTTCTGGCACCATAGGTATTAATTGTGCAAATCAAACAGAAGCAGTTTTAGAATATTTTCGCTTAGATCCTATTATGACTATCAATGGAATGGGAAAAAAATTGCTTGAACAAGCCTTGTCTTTTGCCAGAGTCACAGGATGTAACAAAGTACGGATTTCTAAAGCTATTGATCCTGAGTTGGTTAGATTTCTTAAAGACAATGGTGGTTTTCAGGATTCAGAACTGGATGGAAAACCAATCTTAATTTTTAATATGAACTAATAGATAAATAAAGCATATTCAAGCGCAGTTTGCGAGCTATCACTTAGTGAACACGCTGCCAAGTTATTGCAGTCTCCTACCAAACCAAACGAAGGCGAAGCAGCAGCTATAAGAGACGCCATAGATCTTGGAGATCAAGATACCAAAAAGACTCGTCTTAAACAAGGCGGTTTTACAGACGAGGAAATCTTAAAAATTATGGCCGTTGAAATAATAAACTGATATACCTTATATCCCATGTTCGAATCTCTCTACATCCACTTCCCGTTTTGTGAAAGCAAATGCCACTATTGTGATTTTTACTCTCTTGGGAAAAATAAAACAAAATCAGAAAACATAATGCTTTTTGAAAAGGCCCTAAATAAAGAATGTCAAATTTATCATGAAAAACTAGCACACCCGTTAAAAACTATTTTCTTTGGAGGTGGTACCCCAAGTCTTACCCCACCAGAAAACATGCACAAAATTTTAGCTCCACTTAAACTTTCAGAAAAAACGACTCCATCAACAGAATGGACAATCGAGGCAAATCCGTCCTCCATAAATCTTGAAAAATTAAAAGGCTATAAAGCTCTTGGAGTAAACCGCATTAGCATGGGCATTCAATCTCTTAATCAAAAACACCTAAAGCTTTTAGGCAGAGTTCATGATCGCAAACAAGCCCTTAATGCCTTAACCAGTATATTTAAAGCTGGTTTTAAAAACGTTTCAGTAGATCTGCTCTGTGGTGTACCAACTCAAACACTACAAGATCTAGAGCATCATCTCACAGAACTGCTCACCTTCCCCATTACTCATTTAAGCTGCTACTTGCTAACCTTGTTTAAAAGTAATGTTTTATATCCACAGCTTCCAAACGAAGAAACACAACTCAAACACTTTTTATTCGTAGATCAATGGCTAAGCGCCCATGGTTTTGAACACTATGAAATTTCAAATTATGCTAAACCCGGGTATCGAGCAAAACACAATCTAAACTATTGGAAAGGGGGATCATATTTAGGGCTTGGACCTTCTGCACATTCTTATTGCAAAGACCAAGAAAAACGATCTAAAAACACTTCTTTGCTCAACACTTATATAAAAACACTATTAGAAAACAAAAAACTTCCAATAGAATGGGAAGAGATCTTGACTCCAGAACAAAAAGAACTAGAACGGTGGATGCTCACATTGAGACTAAGTGATGGTTTTCCTACATCTTGGATAAAGAACCAAAAACAAAAAGAGTGGCTTAAAAAATATCAGAAAGAACACATTATTGAAGACGCGCATGTGCCATGCTCAAAACACTTCAGACTTACACCAGACACCACCATGGTAGTTAGCTATGATTTTGAGAGTGTATCTTGACCCACTGGTCAACAAAAGTGAGTGGGTAATAAATTATGTTGAACTGTCCAAAATGTACCACTGTAATGGACGCAGTTCTAACCAGAGCAGGCGTTATCATCGATGTGTGCAAAGGCTGTAAAGGAGTATGGTTAGATCAGGGCGAGCTAAACTTTTTTGTTAAAAACAAAAAATTATTAGACAACTTTAACATCCATGGCCTTCATGGCTCTGAGGAGCAATTGTTTAGATGTCCTAAATGCAATATAAATATGAAAGCTGGTCAAATTCCTGGGTTCAAGCATGAAATAGAGGAATGTCCATCGTGCAAAGGATTGTTTTTTGACGAACATGAATTTAAAAAAATTGGTAGCTCTAATTATTTTTCAAAGTGCGAGCCAGATAGTCAAATTTCATTAAATAACCCTAAGCTTTTGCCTTCCAAAATCGTACCGATTATTAAAGTGCCGTCTCTGGCAATGACCTCAGGAGTGGTGCTTATCACAATGTATGCGGTTTTATTTGGATTCGTAGTGTTTCTTATTGAAGCTGGATTTGTCCCTTATATCCCTGGACTACTTATTGTGGTTGGATTTATTCTTCTCCAATTCTTATTGGGACCGATTCTTATGGATATAAGTCTTAGTCTATTCGGTTCTCTTGAATGGATAAATATGAACGAATTACCTCTAAGTTTCAGAGACTCCTTAACCAGGTTGTGTAACGAAAACAAATTATCCCCTCCAACGATCGGAATCATTCATGATGGAGCACCTCAAGCCTACACCTATGGACGCACACCATGGAGCGCTAGAGTTGTATTGTCAAAAGGAATATTTGATTTATTAGATGAAAACGAAGTCGAAGCTATTTTAGCACATGAACTTGGCCATATAAAACATTGGGATTTCGTCATCATGACGTTGGCTCAACTAGTTCCTGTTTTGTTTTATCATATTTACAGACTGTGTATGGCACTAGGCAACAGCAAATCTAATAACAAAAACAGCAAAAACAGTGCCGGACAATATTTAGTTGCTATGCAACAAAAAAACCAAATGCTTTGTTAACCGGGCTGACTAAAATTGGATTTGGTTTAGTGGCTACAAAAGGTGCCGATGAGAAATCTACACCTGAAGCCAAATCACATTATCAAAAAAAGATGGCAGTCCAAGCAATGGGTATCATGAATGTATCAGAAGGAAAAGAACTGGCACTAGCATTTCAGGGAAAGGAGAACATGAACCAGGACCCTCAAACAATAAAAGAAATCATGAAATGGGATATGTGGAGTCCATGGGCATCATACTATGAGTTGTATTCTACACATCCACTTACGGCAAAACGGATAAATGCCATCGGCACTCATGCTCTCAGCTTGGGTCAAGAACCTTGGGTCATATTTGATTCTGAAAAACCAGAGAGTTATTGGGATGATTTCATTATTGATTTATTTGTCGTGTTTCTACCAGAAATTCTTGGAATTGGTTTTGTAGCCACTAAATTTATTTTAGTGTCATATGGTACTGAAAATATAAATTGGTTTGATTTGGTAATACCACTTATTTTTGGCTTTAGTGCTGGAGGAATTATCAAGACAATGCAAATGTATCCAGGAGGAAATTTTTCAAACTACTCTATAGTATCACTTCTCAAAAAAATAAATGTTTCTCAAGTACGATCCTATCCTGTAAAAATTACTGGACGCATTATTGGACGGGGTGACGCTGGAAATATCTTTTCTGAAGATATGATTATACGAGACAAAACAGGAATTATTTTTCTTGATCATGAACCCTTTGGATTTAATCTTTTCTTTGCCTTATTCCGTATCGATCGGTTTAGGGGTGTAGACGTAGAAGTTGAAGGCTGGTATCGTCGATCACCAAAACCATATGTAGAAGTAAAACGTATATATAGCCGCTCAGATAGTAGCAGAAGTTACACTTACTATTATCAACTATTGGCTTGGATCGCGTTTTCAGTTATTGCATTTCTTTCGTGGAACTATATTTTTTTACCCGTCTTGCGCACTCCGTGACGGAAAACACTTTAAAATCGCCTTTCGCGGAGAGCAGAAAAAACAAAGCACATATTTTGCTGAGCCCCCTGGACTTTGGTGGGGATTTCTTGTTTTATTGTATTTTTTAAGTC
>JACQAU010000317.1 GCA_016194835.1 Deltaproteobacteria bacterium | reverse complement strand
TCAAACTCTAATCCTTCTCGAAGCGAAAGAATAGCCATGCCGTGTCTGCCAACATCACTGCTTAGCAGTATTTGATCGCCCGCTCTAATTGAGTACGGGCCAATAATTTGAGTGTGTTCGATTATACCAATACCAGAAGTATTAATATAAATCTGATCCCCTTTTCCTTGGTTGACCACCTTTGTGTCACCAGTAACGATGTGAATATTTTCTGCTTTGGCTTCCTTAGCCATGGATTGCACGATCTGAAATAAAGTTTCTGTTTTGAGTCCTTCTTCTAAAATAAATCCACAACTCATATATAGTGGTTTTGCACCACACATGGCTAGGTCATTGATAGTACCAGTTACAGCTAGTTTGCCTATGTCTCCGCCCGGAAAAACAATTGGACTAACCACAAAAGAATCTGTAGTAAAAGCCAACTTGCCTTTTTGTAACTCAATCACTGCTCCATCATGTTCTTGAGCTAAAAAATCATTTTTAAAAAGAGGCCTAAACACTTTGTCTATTAGCTCGGCAGTTAACTTTCCACCTCCACCATGAGCCAGTGTTATAATTGGGTATTTTGACATTGGTAATGCACATTGCATACTCTATCTCCTATACTTATAATAAGCTGCACACACTCCCTCTGAAGATACCATCGTAGCGCCCAATGGGTTTTCTGGAGTGCACGTTTTAGAAAACTCTTTACAATCTGGTGGTTTGATCAAACCTTGCAAGACTAGACTACTTTGGCAGGGAGTAGCATATTCTGTTGCTATATTGGATTCATCAAGTTTAAATTTTAGCTTCGCGTCATGTGCGCAATACCGATCTCGTATTTTTAATCCACTTTCTGGTATTGTGCCTAATCCTCTCCAGTGTGTTGATGTGATATCAAAGATTTCTTTAATAAATTCCATGGCTTTTTCGTTGCCATCTCTTTTTACACTTCTTGTGTATTGATTTTCCACAAAGTGCATGGCTTTCTCAAGCTGTTTTACACAAAGTAAAATGCCTTCTAAAAGATCTAGAGGCTCAAAGCCAGTTACTACGATAGGCACCTTATATTTTTCAGCTAGTGGCTCATATTGCTTGTATCCCATGATAGTACACACATGGCCTGCTGCTAAAAATCCTTGTACTTTATTTTGCGGAGAGCTCAGTAGAGCTTCGATTGCGGGTGGTACAAGTACATGGCTTGCTAATATGGAAAAGTTGTTTAATTTTTTTTGATAAGCCTGATAAACTGCCATAGCGTTTGCTGGAGCAGTGGTTTCGAATCCAACTGCAAAAAATACGACTTCTGAATTTGGATTTTTTTCGGCTATTTTAACGGCATCTAACGGCGAATATACCATTCTTATGTCGGCTTTGTTAGCTTTTGCGTTTAAGAGATCTTCTAGTGTGCCAGGTACTCTAAGCATGTCTCCAAATGAACAAAAAATTACACCTGGTTTTTTTGAAATTTCAATGGCTTGGTCAATGATGTGAATGGGTGTTACACATACCGGGCAACCTGGACCGTGAATGAGTTCGATTGCTTTAGGTAAAAGCTGGTCAATGCCGAAGCGAATGATTGCATGTGTTTGACCACCGCAAATTTCCATCAACTTCCATGGCTTTGTGGTTACTTTGTGTATTGTATTTGCTAACTCATGGGCTAGTTTTGGGTCTCTAAATTCTTCAATAAATTTCATTTTTCTCCTGTTCTAATAAGTTCAATTGCTTTAAAGTATTAAACACTTTATTTGCCTCTTCTTGATTTACAATAGAAATTGCAAATCCAACGTGCACAATAACATAATCCCCGCATTGTGCTTCAGGTGTGTATGCCAAGTTTACTGTTTTTGTAATTCCATTGAAATTTACCTTACCTACACGAGTAACGGGGTCTTCACCATGTGTTTCTAAAATTAGCCCAGGTATTCCTAAACACATCTTGCATTTCTCCTTTGTAATTTCTCTTTTTTAATTTCTTCTTAACTCCAAAAATGCTGCTAACGCCTGCCCCAGAGACAACCCACTGTCGTTAATGGGGGTTCTCTGATTCCAAAACGGCTGAAATCCCTCATTCCTTAACATTATAACAGCAGTTTCC
>JACQAU010000316.1 GCA_016194835.1 Deltaproteobacteria bacterium | reverse complement strand
GTATAGCACTGTATGATGCATATGTCTAGCTAAACTGCATCACTTTATAGGTTAAACTACATCTATTAGTTTACAGCAAAATTTAGCGTAATTTAAGGAAAAATATCAGCTGGCGCTTTTGTAAAACTTACATTGCCTCCATCAAAAGCCCCACCAGTATTGCCCGCTGTATAGATATCATTACAGCTTTTATCAAAGGCAACCGTAAGTCCTCCAAATTGTCCAGGGGCTAAATTACCAGTTCCATTTGCGGTCGTTGGGCTTCTTATCCCTTGAAATGCATCCATATCAGTATTGTCTTTAGAAGTGCTTGTAACTAGATGACCCGTTGCGCTAAATGCATTTTTTGTTTTAGCTATCGTTACTGTGCCATCATCCGACATTGTGCCTTCTGCAAACATTTTGAAACACCCGGCCGCACGTGCTCTTTGCGCTTCAATTGCTACGATTTGAGCGGTTGCTGTTTTAGTAGTAGAGTTATAAGTTGCTTTTCCATACATGGCTCTATCGCCACCCATTGGATTAGCTGCGGACGGACTCTCGAAACTCGCCAGGTAACTAGTTGTAAACGCGGTCACAAAAACTTTGATAAACTGATTAGTCGCATCTGTCCTGCTCCACTGAATATAAGAACGATGCGTCTTCCCCACTCGTGAAAGTCCTTCATTTCCTTCGCCTCCCATTCCGGGACCACCTTCGATCAAAAATCCATTTGAACTCTCGTCTGTTCCACCCCAATACAAAACCATAAAAGTTGATCCATTGACTATAACTGTTCCTTTGGCGTCATATCCCAAGGTAGTAGCAAAAGACTCTGTGGGCTTTTCGACAACTAGCTTTACAGTTTTACTACCTCCAAATGTTTTTTCTATTGTTATTGGCAACGAAGTCTTATCGGGATTCATCTCCATGCTCTTATTAAAATGACAAAGAGCAGTCTCTGCAAAAGCAGGAAAGCCTTTGTTTAACATACACAAAGTGCCATGAAAAAAATTCAAAGCTCCGTGTAAGTACGCAGTGTTCTTCTTAAAGCAAGAAGTCATGGCTTCTTGAGCCTTTAGTTGACATGTCTGATCTCCCTGCCCCGAAGAGGCTGCTGCAAAAACGTCATTTAGAAATGACAGCTTAGAAAACGTACTTTCCAAGCCTTGTTTAATTATTTCTTGCTTTTGTTTTTCTTGATAAAAATAATAAGTGCCAGCACCAACTGCACCTATAACGCTTAATAAAACTACACCTATAAATACATTTTTTTTCTTAAACATAAATATTTCTCCTTAATTTAATCCATATCTGTTGAAACTTTAGTGGGCAGCGAAGTAGAACTCGTACTAGCTGTTTTTTTCCCGCACCCCATATGCGAAAATACAATTATCACAAAAACCATGGCGACAGCCAAAGACAAAAATAAATCAATATTTTTTTTCATATCTCCATCCCTCCTTTTAATAATATAGATTTAATTTTAATATAAAAAAGAAAGTGTGCAATCAAAAAGACACATTAAATCAACACGGCGCATGATTTATCCACAAGAACTAAATAGATCCTCTAGTCGTATTTCCTGATTAAAGGTTTTATCAGAAACCGCTTTTAACTTGGAATGCGGTTCTTTTCTCATTTCTTTTAGCTCTTTTAAAACTTCTGATTTCAATTTAGTCCAAGACTCTTTAACTAAGGTTTTACAAGTACCTTGGTCAAGACTCATGGCGTAAAGTGCTGATTGAACTGGAGTCAAAATTTTCGTCCCACAACTTTTGGTCCAAAGACGTCCTATCACTACTTTAGATAAAAGTTTCTTTTCTTCTGTCTCAGAATTTAGTTTTGAAAATATATTTGACTCATATTTTAATGTCGATGGATCAACGACTTCAAAACGATATTTTCTATCCTGCCTGTCACTATTGTCCTGATAAACATAAAAAATCTTTCCATTAGGCAAAAAAGTTGGAAAGTAAGACCCCTCGCCAGATTTCTGAGAAATTGTTAAACGTGCAATCCTATGAAGTCCAACAATTTTTCCATTAAGTATTTCTAAATCTGCCACAAAAGCATCTTTAATTTTTGTGGAAGGCATTTTTAAAACATAATTATCAGCATAATCTATATCTAAAAAATTTACATGGAATGTAATTTTTTTAGTATCATAACTAAAATCAACCCTGCCTGTTGGGATTCCTAAGCTAACAACTTCTTTGCATGTACATTTGTCTTTATCTACTTGGAGTTCAAAAATTTTAGTGGCTTGTGCTTGAGAATCATAAAGAGATATGTAATTTCCATCTTTCGACAAAATCGCTGTCCCATTGTCATGCACGTATTGTGGCAAATTGCTACACACTTGCATGGTTTTTAAGCTTTTAAATTTTATTTTTTTCCCACTCTCTGTTACTTCGTATTCAGTTAACGAAAAAGGTTTTCCCCCCTCGGTGTGCAACAATCTATACCAAACAGTTCCTTTTTCTTTGCGAAGCACACCAAAAGACTGACAATATCCTTCTACCTGTTTATCTACAAAAACAGGTTTCATAGTCGCAAAATTTTTGTTCTTATCTTTTTTTAAAAGAGCTGGCTTTAAAAGAGCAGGTAAAACTTCTTTGGTCAGATAAATTTGCAACTCGCTCTTGCCAGAGTGTGCGCCTGGTATGGTCAAAAACTTCCCATCTGGTGTAACTACTGGGTCTCCTTGACCTGGGATAACAATTTTTTCTCCAGTAGCTAAATCTAAAATATAATTTTTGTCATTGCCGTCATCCATGAACTGACTAAAACTAATAAGATAAGGCAAGTTGGACTGATTAGGAACTGGATTGGATAACCAAGCAATATTATCTAAAAAATCTTTTTTAGGATAAGTATATAAAACTTTTGTAAACGTAGATGGCAACGCACAATAACTCGGCGTGAGTCCTGCAAAAACAAAATTAGATGTTAATAAACACGAAATAAGAAAAAATAAGATTTTCATTTCTGTAGCCTTTCTTTAATAAAATCTATATAAGCCTGAGCATTGTGTGGACCCCTGAGCATATCTCTCTTAATTTCACCGTTTGAGAACACAAGAAGTCCAGAGTGATGGTTTGTAAGTCCTCTAAAAATAAGTTCTAATGAAGCAACCTCTCTTAATTGTTTAATTGGGAATCCTTGCTGCCGTATTATTCTTCTTGTGTGTTTTCTATTAGAGGCTGGATCTAAGACTGGAAAAAGCTTTACTCCCAACGATTGAGTCGCCATAATCACATTGCGTAAGCCCTTTAATGCACAAGGCGTATGAGGCGTCCAAAGATAAATAACCCCTGATGGATTTTTTGCAATCACCTCACGCAAATCTCGGTCTGTAAATAAATCTGGATCTTTTTCTGCTGGTTGGTATTCCTGTTTTTGTGAGTGTTCTATACACGCCTGATCCCAGCTTACTTTTTCTACCAGATCAGAATTAATCCGATATGCCAGTAAATCTCGCGGAGATTGAAAATGAAGCTTTACCCAAGTGCCAATATTGTTTGTTGAACTCAAATAAGAGTTCTCATCACCAACATCAGAAAAATCAGGTGTTCCATTAAGCCATTGGTGGTTTTGCACTTTCCATTCGTCTAGAAG
>JACQAU010000313.1 GCA_016194835.1 Deltaproteobacteria bacterium | reverse complement strand
CAGTGTTGACAGAGCATGGGTTGAAAAATCACATCCGGGTTATTCTGATCTCCAGAATAATAGCGATCAATTCGGATCCAATGCATCTCGCGACTTACTCGAACATTGTCTCTTCCAACAACTGGGATATTATTTTCTGCCTGGCATCCAATGACACAAGCGCCACAACCGATGCAAGAATTCAAATCAATTGCCATAGCCCAACGCGATCCTTTGTACTCATGTTCTGGCCAAATAGTCTGGACTTTCTCCATCCTCAAATGTGGGTTTGTGTGATTAGAGGCGCTAGCATTTTTGCGAAATTCATTTAGTGATATATCATTAATAATAGGTCTATTTTCAGTTACATGGTGCCACTGGGTTTCTGCTAGTTTATAAAATTTTCCGGTCTTACGGACTTCTACAGGTGCTTGTACAAAAGAAAATGCATTGACACCTACGTTATTTCCAACTTTGCCTACCGCTGTTCTTCCGTAACCAACCGCTAAACTTACAACTGAAGGGTGCATTCCTGCTTGAATAATTACTGGCACATGAACGGCGTGAGTGCCTTGTTTTAATTCGACTACGTCATTTTTACCAATTTGTAGGTTTTTGGCTAAAACAGGCGAAATATTTAGATAATTATCCCATGTGACTGTCGAAATAGGATCTGGCATTTCTTGCAGCCAGGCGTTATTGGCTTGAGAGCCATCTCCCATAGCGAGTTTTGCATAAAGCACAAGTTGTATATTGCCTTCGTTTATGGGTTGTGTAACTCGAATATGATCTAGACTGGATGTTTGAAATACTCTAGGTGTGATGGCATGTTTCGAATGCACTCTATAATAACCGTCTTTTAATATATTTTCCCAAAATAAATCAAAAGAACCTGCAATATGATGGGTTTTGTAAATGTTCTCTTGCCAGTTTGTTTTTAAATATTCATACCAAGATGGTAACTGCCTAGCTAAAAGACCGTGAGCCCGTAATCCTGCTTTTTTTGTCCAAACCAAAAGTGAATCTTGAAACGAACGCGTAGTATGTAATGGAGCAATTGCTGGTTGCTGTAAACTATAAATTTCTTGAGTTGGATGATGATCCCCCCAGTTTTCTAAATAATGGTGATCTGGTAAAATAAAATCTGCAACCCGCGAGGTTTCATCTTCACGATCCGTCACTGAAATCACTGTGGGTACTTGTTTTAATATTTGTTCTAGCTCTAATGCTGGTAACTGATAGAGTATGTTTGCGTGTGCCAAAATAAGAAGATCAACTTTTCCAGATTTTATATCTGAGATAAGTTTATAAAATTGAGAATATCCATGATCTAAAACTAATTTTGGATTCATGGTTCCATCAACTGTAACGCTTTCATTTTCTAAAACTGAGTTAAGAAAATTAATGGCTATCTGTAGTGCTAAGTCAGAAGAAGTTTTAGAGGCAATGCCTCCACCTACGATTAAACTTTGACCTCTAAGATTCCAAAGTAGTTTAGCTAGTTTTTTTATTTCTCCTAGAGGCAATCCAGTTTGTTGTGTAACAAGCTCTGGCATATAGGCTTGCAAAGCAGAAATCACAGTTTGATCATGCAAATATTTTTGACTAAAGTTAAAAACAATTTCATAAGCCAAAGCCAAAGCGATTTTGAGTTCATCACCTGGGCGGATACAAAAGCGCTCATCGGCGTTGGCACCTGTCAGGGAAAAGTGAGATTCGAAACAAATTAATTTAGATAAAGTTGCATGAGTGTGGTTGTTACTATTTAATTTTCGTCTCTGTGACCATGCATTTGCTTGTTCAAGGGAGTAACCCCAAGTTGCCAAGAAATCAGCACCTAGTGAAATAACAAGTTCTGCTTTTGAAAAATCATATTTGGGAAAAATACGCGTTCCATAAGATAATTCTTGAGCCTGTACAATTTCTTCTGGATAAAGAGGGTGGTATTGGACATGAGAGTTCTCGTTACATCTGAACGTATTTAAAAATTCATGCACTAATCTAGTAGTGGTGTCACCAGAGAGGGTTTGAGATAAAATCCTTATTCTATCTGGTTTTTGAATTTTTAATTTTTCCGTCACAAGAGCGTCTATTGTATCCCAGCTTGTTATTTCTTTTTCTCTTGTTTTACTATTTATGATGAGAGGTGTTTTGAGGCGATCAGGGTCATACAGATCTAGAACAGAAGCTTGGATATTAGCGCTGAGTGCGCCTAAAGAGAGGGGGTGAAGAGAGTTGCCTTCGAGTTTAACAGGGCGACCTTCCCTGGTTTTTATTAAAATACCGACACCAGTTGCCGGATGAGTCGAAGCATACCAATTGGCTACGCCAGGAATAATTTCTTCTGGTTGAATCACATATGGAATAATTTTATGAACTGGGCGACGTACACAAGAAATACCAGCTAGAGCCATCGAAGCTCCCATAATGGTTAAAAAATCACGTCTGGCTATACCATCCTTATTACTACCCTTATTAAGGATATTTAAAACCGAATTGTCGTCTTGAGTTTCTGACATGTTTTTCCCTTTATTAATTATGACAAGCCGTGCAGTGTGTAGGGCAGACTTCTTTATAATGATCTTCTTTTGGTTTTAAGCGCGATAAGAGCTGTTTAGGTGTTGTAATTCCGCGGTGACAATCAATGCACCAGCCCATCGTAAGCGGGGCATACTGTTCAATAACATCCATGTTTTTGACATCTCCGTGGCAAATCTCACAAGCCACACCGACTTTGACATGTCTTTTGTGTGGAAAATAGACATAATCAGCCAATTCGTGGACTCGTATCCATTCGATAGGTTTTTTTTCTTGAAAATTTTTAAGCAATCTTTGAACATCCGGCTTATCTAGACCAACTACTCTATGACAATTCATACAAATACTTAAGGCCGGAACAGTTGCGTGTCTAGATCTCTCGGCTCCTGTGTGGCAATACATACAACCTATTTTATTTGTTCCTACATGTATTTTGTGGCTAAAAGCAATTGGTTGGGTAGGGGTGTAACCTTGATTGCTAGCGTTAGGAAAAACAGAGCCCAAGGAAATAATAACTAAAATGAAAACGGTAAATAATAAAACTAGTATTAATTTTAGATTCAAAAACTTACCCACCATTTATTTGGCTCCACCGCTAGGGTTTACTCGAAAGCATAACTAGTTGCAATAGCAATGCTTCTGATATTTTTTCAGAAAAGCTAACGCAAAAAACTAAGTTAATCAACTTTTTTAAATATATTTAATGTCGCATTGCTTCTAAAAAATAATACTCTATATACTATGTGGCTAAATCAATTATTAACAATACTTTTCTTGCTCTAATAATAGACCATGGTAAACTCACACTATTTGTGGGGGTAGTCTGGTATAAAGACTCAATAGATAGCAGTAGATAGCAGTTTTTAACAAATTTAGGAGGCATAATGAGAAAAATTATAACTTCTTTAGAATGTGTGCTCGTAATGCTGAGCTGTGCTTTTTGTTTTGCATATCCTGCCAAATTTGGGCTTTCGCCAGATAATGCTAAGGCATTTGTTTTGAAGGCTTTAGATACAGCAAACAAAAAAATCTTGCTCAATGTTTATGAATTTGAAGACGAAGACATAACAAACCTCCTGATTGAAAAACTGAAAGATGAAGTTACCGTTGTTATGCTTGTTGAAGGCAAACCGGTATCTCAAATGTCTGCAGATTCGAAAAAAATGCTTTCAAAAATCAGAAAAGCAATGACAGTTTATAAAAAAATAGCCAGCCATGTTTTCATTATGGAAAGTACTAACAGTAATAAAAAACGCCGTTACACGTTTGATCATGCAAAATATGTAGTTATTGATTCGAAGTCTGTTCTTATTAGCTCAGAAAATTTTACTCCACATGCATTTCCGATTTCTGGTGGCATTGGAAATCGTGGCTGGGAAACATTAGTAGATAACAAAAAGCTTGCTGATGAACTAAGTGCGATTTTTCTAGAAGATATAGACCCTTCTTTTGGTGATATTGTAGAACTAAAGATCCATCTCTCATACCAAGTCCGTTTATTCCATTTGAATGGGGTAAAACCTTAGACTCTCCTCTTGTAGGGAAAAGGCCTGTCCCAACGTTTGCCGAAGAAAGTGGCGAAGTAACTGATGCAGCTCTTATTACATCACCAAATGCATTAGATGACCTTGTTAGCCTGATTGATTCTGCGAGGGAGCATCTAGAACTTGAATTTATGAGTTTACCAAGCACTTGGTTAAAAAGCAGTGGAACTAGAATTCAAAGTCCAATTGTATCAGCATTAATTGCAGCCGCTAAAAGAGGAGTAGAAGTCAAAGTACTGCTAAATAACGAGTGGGTTTTTTCACCCAAACAACCACCAAATGCGCCTCCAAAGCCAAATATGGTTACTGCGCAACTTTTACAGGCCTATGCAAAATGTTATAATTTTCCGATTGCAGCAAAAATAGTGGACGAAAAAGCACTTGGTATTACATATATTCATAACAAGGGTATGCTTATAGATAGCGAAAAAGCTTTTATAAATTCTATTAATGGAACTCAAAATTCGGTTGTGGCAAATCGTGAAGTAGGTGTGGTTTTAGAAAGCCCAGATGCAGCTAATTATTATGAAAAAGCTTTCCAAATTGACTGGGAAAAATCTGCGTCTATAAAGCCGTCTTCAGGATGCCCGTAGGATTTGTAGTCATGAAAGAACGCATTGCTTCTTTAGAGAGCGCTAATGAAGAAAATCTCAGGCCACCGCCGGAGGAAAATATTGTTTCTTTGTTTTATAAATTAGAAAAACATATTCTAGAGACCAGAAAAATTAATGATGAGCTTAAGGAAGTTGCTCAATTAAATGTGAAATTAAAACAGGATTTAGCTACTCATCAGAATGTATATGAACGAATATTAAAGGATAAAGATATAAAACTAAGAGAGCTTACAGTAACAGAAAATAAAAATAAAACTCTTTTGCAAGAATACAATATGCGGCTTCATGAGCAGGAACAGAAAATAAAACATCTTGTAGAACAAAATCAAACTTATCAAAATGAACTCACGCAATATAAAGCAGCATGGAGTGAAGTCTTAAAACGAGAAAGAGAAGCAAAAGAAGTGCTCTTAGAATGCGAAAACAAGCTAAAAAATGACACAAATTTAAAAGCAAGAATCACTATACTACAAGACAAATTAGAAGAAGAAAAAAAACACAATACCCAGCTTGAAAAAACAACAAAGGACTTTGAACAGGAGTTGCAAAGTTCGCTAATTAAATTCCATCAAGCTCAAGCAGAAGTTGCGCAATTAAAAAAGTCCATAGAAACATTAAAAGAAGATAAGCAAAATTTTGCAAATGATTTAATGAAAGACAGGGAGCAAGACAAAGAACTTTTAAAAAGATTAATAAGAGCCGAATTAGAGAGCGAAATGCTGCTTGAGAGAGAAAAGTTAGTTACACAGACTTTAGATTTGTAAACCAGAAGCAGCATACAAAGCAGTTATAATAAAATCACAAAGTTATTAAAAATTAACATAAGAATGCTAGCCCTATAATGCACATTGTCATATAATTTTAATCAGATATTCTTTTATTTATAGGGGACTTACTTAAGTATATGAAATTATTTTATTTTCTACGGCATACAAGTACAAGCGCCTTTTTACTTCTTTATATGTTCATTTTAGGTGCATGCAGTCCTTTTGATAACTCGTATAGAAATACAGATGATAACAACGGCAGTAATACGAGTCAACCAACCCAAACCCCAACACCTACTCCCACTGTTTCATCAACATATACTCCATCTCCTGGTCCCACCGCAACATCTTCTCCAGGAGCAATCCCTCCAAATAAATTCTACATCAACGGCCGTATTACCTATGACTACGTCATAGCTCAAGACGGTGTAAACGAACCAGGAATAAAACTTAATTATTCGACCAAAACTGCAAGGCCTGTGAAAAGAGTGGTTATACAAGCACTCGAAGCTGGAACTGTGGTCGAGCAAACCACAACAGATGATGACGGCAAATTCGTTCTTTACGTTCAAAATGGAAAAACCGTTCGTGTTCGCGTAAGAGCATGGTTATTGTCAGCTAACTACTTGGCAGATGGGATTGGACAAAATAACTGCAATAATAGCGCGTGGGATGTCAAAATTGTCGATAACACCCAATCAAAAGGCAATTATGTTATGGATAGCCCAAACGAATTTGGTACAAACTATGATAATTTCAATTTTCATGCTCCGCTTAGTATTTCTGGTAGTACATACACTAACCGTGCTGCTGCGCCCTTTGCCATGCTAGACACGGTTGTCTCAGAGTTTGAACTATTATGCCAAGGGCAAGCAAATATTTCTTTTCCAGCACTGCTTATTAATTGGAGTCCAAACAATGCCCCTGTTTCTGGAAACAAAGCACTTGGAGAAATTGGAACCTCACACTTTACCTTTGAAAATGGCGCACCACAGCTTTATATCTTAGGAAAAGAAAATGTTGATACAGATGAATTTGACGATCACGTCATGGCACATGAGCTAGGGCATTATATCGAAAACACTCTCTATCGTGCAGATACGCCAGGAGGATCACATTCGCTGAGTCAAACGTTAGACCCAAGACTCGCATTTAGCGAAGGCTTTGGAAATGCATTGTCAGCAATGACCTTTAATGACTCATTTTATGTTGACACCAGCGGCAACGCGCAAGTCGGCGGTTTTTCGATTAACACAAATAACGCTCCAACTGGTGATGGACGTGGACTCTATAGCGAAGTTAGTGTGCAATATTTTTTATGGAGTTTATTTAAAAACAAATTAGCTTCTAGCAATCTAAATCCTTTTTCACGCATTCACAATATTTTGGCTAACTTTCAAAAAAATACACCAGCTTTTACTACACTTCAGTCCTTTGCTGCTTATTACAACGCACAATACGGAGGAGCAGCCGAAAACTTACAAAATCTTTGGAGTAATGATTTAGATATTCCTTATGCTTCTTTATGTGTTGGTGGTTGTACAGGATCACAAGACACTGCTGATCCATTTGATTTAAATAATGATTTTGGATTGAGAGTTTGCGCAGGATGTGCCTCTGAGCGAAGCTATCCGCAAGGGATTGGTCCAAAATTCTCTGCTGATTTCTGGTCACTTTTTCGAACACTTGTTTCAGGTGTAAATGCCGCAACAGCTCATGACCAAACAAATTTTGGAGCATATTCTTATACTAGGAATAAATTTGGCGGTATTAGATGGTACCGCTTTGTTGGCACAGGACTTTCACACACCCTCAGTGTTTCTGGTTTGGGAGGGGGTATAAGTTGTGACAATGATGTTTTAGATCTTTATGTTTATAATAAAGGAAATGTGGTTACTAAAAATGATGACTCCTCTGGCTCTCAAGCAGGTTGTCCTTCTGTAACCTTCGGGACAGTAGCAAATGAAATTTATTTAATTACCATTAACACGTATAATGCAACAGAGGTGCCTAGCTGGACAATGACTATTAGTCCTTAAGAGGGGAATGAGTATGTTTAACCTTAAAAAAATTATTTATACAACCGGACTTATTATTATATTAAGCGTTGTTTATATAAATAAGTCTCATTTTTCAAAATGGAATCATAACGCCCGTGACTCTAGAGAAGGTAAACCCTTTAATGGTGGAAAATTTTCTCCACCAGTGGACATCAAAAGTAATTTAAACGGCATGGTTCAATCCAATGTGGATTTAGATCTAAATTTAGAAATCGTTATTGGAGATGATTATGACGAGATCATAACACGTGTGCGCGGAATAGACGGTGTTACTCTATCTGGAGAACTGGAAAAGAGACATCCTGCAAAAAGTCAAAATCCAAATCCTTCACACTTTGTGAGCGCTAAACTACCAGATGGGGTTTCTGGTTTTGTTGTTATTGATGTCACGTATACAACCAAAGAAGCATCTTATTCAGTTACTAAAGCTATTTCGCTTAAAACCAAAAGCCTACAACTGCGTCAAGCTGCACAAAAAATAGAAACCGACGCTTCTGGAGAGCCTATTGTCAGGTTAACCCCAGAAGTGAAATAACTTTT
>JACQAU010000332.1 GCA_016194835.1 Deltaproteobacteria bacterium | reverse complement strand
TTAACTGTGGGGCTGGGGCGATCTTTGGAGCTGCCTTTCTGTTTTTTTCAAGACAAGCTTGCCGGCCTTACTATTGGTTGCTAAAGAGAAGAAAAGAAATTACGACATAACAACTCAGAACAAGGCAACAAGTGACATAATCAACTGGTAATCGGTATGTTACTAATTTTCCAATATCGCAACGAACTACATTTTTATAGAAATAATCGCTACAGCAAAAAATGAAGCTAACATTTCAGCAAATGCCCCAGTTGCATCAATAAATCCATATAATGCGCCTTGTTGATGACACTTAAATCCTTTACATACAATAGCATAAATCAGTGGATCGAAGCAAATGGGTCTTTTCTTGTACGCCAATTACGCGGCATCGCCTCTTCTAGTTGTTGTTTTTCAATGTTATAAGACGAGCGCTCTGAGAAGCCAGTCTGTGCAGTGGCAACCTTTTGGGTTTTGCCTTCTTTTCTGGATGTCATATAGATCCTAATCTGTTGCCTGGTAATTTTCTTCCCTGACACTTTATCCCCACACAAATTTGTGTGAAAGACTCTACGTCAAGATTTTTTTTTTACCGGCAAAGATAATTGTCGCTGAACAGCTACCGATCGCTGCAGTCTGAGTTTGAGGCTATACACTGGATGCAGGGCTTGCCGCAGCGGACTTAGCCGTCCCTATTTCCCACTTTAATCTTTCCTGAGAAACCATTATTTATTTGTAAAACAGGCTGAGCTTTATTAAATTAGATAAATAATAAATTCACGCTGCAAAAAATAGCTCTCTTGATTTTATTAATAAAACATACTATCATCCCTTAGCAAAGTTTGTGGATAAATTTTTTGCATCCAAAAAATGGAGGGGTCTGTGACTACTTCGTCAGTAGAGCACGATAAGCTAAACATTAATGAGATCTGTAATGACGTAAACAAGAGTCTGGTGGGTGAGCAAATATCATCTTCTAAGCTCATGATGCTGTCAGAGAAGGCAAGGAATTTATTAGATTTTCTACACGCAGCAGAAAAATTGAAATGTATTATAAGGCACGGGTGGACCTCTACAGGTCGTCCAGAATCTGTTGCAGATCATAGTTGGAGAGTAGCCCTGATGGTTATTTTCTGTTCGCGCTGTCTTGATAAAAACATCAACCTGGAAAAAACTCTAAAAATGGCTCTTATCCACGATATTGCAGAGATAATTGCTGGAGATATTCCGTACTTCCTAGCTCGCGAAGGCTCGGATGCAAAAAAAATAAAAATCAAAAAAGAACAAGAAGCTATGAAGAAAATCAGGCTAATGTTGGATAAAGTTTTTGGCGATGAAATTTTTAGTCTTTGGGAGGAATACGAAGCGAAGCGAAGTTATGAAGCAAGGGTCGTAAAATCTATTGATAAAATTGAAGCGCAGATTCAGCAAAACGAGGCAAATCTTTCCACGTGGTTAGAATGTGAAAAAACTGATGCGACTGAAGGATATATCAATCAGTTTTGTAATTTTGATTCGTTTTTAAAAGAGTTAGGCAGGATCGTTGTAAGCGAATCCGAAGAACTGGCTAAGAACTATTCCAAACGGATGCGGCCAGAGAGTGATTGATTTCAAGTTTGGATCAACTCAAATGGGCTTTTTCGCTTCAACCGTGTAGTAATCGATAATTTTATCTCTGTAAGCTTGGATCCAATTTTTGTCCCATGTGTCCTTGTACTCTGTCTGGGATATCCATTTGTCAAATCCAGGCCAAACGTCTTTACCAATACTTCGAGATTTAATATCAATAAATCCGTGCATTTTGAGTTTTTTTAAAAAGTCATTCAGTTTAATAATTTTGTCGACACCGGATGCAAAGTTTGGAAATAAATCCATGAATTTTTGAGAAGGCTCTGATCGAAATAAGAAAGTTGTAACAACTAAACTGCCGCCACATTTCATAGCTTTGAAAGCAGAATCTAAAAAACAATCCAATGAAATAAAGTGCTGTAAGGCCTCCACAGAAAAAATCTTAGAAATACTCCCATTCGGTATTTGAAGGTTTTCCGCTTCGGCAACTGCAAATTTAATGCTATCCTTATTTTTTACTAAGTAGGATCTTTGCTTTCTATGTGTACGCTGAATTTGCTTATAAGACGAATCAATCCCGATAATGTATTTTGGGTTGTGCTTCTTATGCAACATAACACACCCGTTTCCAAGGCCGCAACCCACCTCTAGAACCGTGTCCTTCTCATTTACATCGAGCAAGTTAAAAATTTTCTCATACAATTTTCCAGAACTCAAAGCCCTAGTGTTTTTGGATATTTTGGGTTCAAGTTTTAAATTTTTCCAATAACCAAAATTTATAAATCCACCAGCAAATAACGTTGTTGACGCTAAATTTTGTTCTCCATACAAATCCTGGACGTCGGTAAGGTGTATTACCAGTTCAGGCTTTTGCTTTGATTTCACAG
>JACQAU010000014.1 GCA_016194835.1 Deltaproteobacteria bacterium | reverse complement strand
GGGCCGCTTTTGATGGTTTGAATTTCTATACACATTGCTTCTTGGGTTGCTTGAGCTTCTGACCACAACCATTTAGTGCCAAAGGTCATGGCAATACAGAACAAGGTGATAAATGTAAGGGGATGATAAAAAACCATTTTTGGAATTCTCTGCTTTATATAGCGCCGAATCAAAAAAAATAATAGAATGACTATTGAGCACCACAAGCTAAAAACTATAAAATCCAATGAAAGCACTTGAGTTAGTTTTTCTATCCAATTTGAAGCCGGATCCAATTTAGCATTACTACCTACCAGTTTTGAAAATGTAGTTTTAGCGGTTTTTAGTGCTCGGTTTATTTCCAAATCATTGGGGAGTAAAAAATGCGCTTTTTCTAAGTAAGCCAACGCCACACCGGATTGTCCGATGTTATGATAAAGAATGCCTAAGTTGTAGTAAAAAAATGGATTACTTTCTTTATTTTCGAATGCTGTAGATTTTAAAAACTGAATTGCTTCGGCATATTGTTTCAAATCAGTGTATTGTTTTAATCTGGTAAAAATTTCTTTAGAACTAGCCTCATCAGCGCAGACTGCACCTTTGACATGGATTATTAAAAGTGTGCCTACGAGTACATGGCATAGGATATGAAAATACTTTTGTTTTCCAAACATAATATATATACTGCTGTAGCGAGTTTTTAAAATCAACCATATAAGATGTTAAATTTATTAGAGCAATATAAAAAAATCATTGAGTTAGATTCTGTGTCAGCAAAAGGAAATGAAGGGATTTTGGATACAATGAGTCCTGGTATTCTCAATCGCTGGAACGAAGTCGTTGGCAAGCCATTTCAAGCCGAAATAAATGAAGGCAAAATTTTTGGCCTTGGTGCTAACTCATCAAAACTGGATTTTCTTTGCAAACTAATGGCTGTTAAAAAATTTAAAGAAAAAAAATTAAAAACTCCGGTTTACCTAGTAGGTACTGCTGGCTCTGAACTCGGGATGCTTGGTGTTAAATATTTGGTTCAATCACTGGCACTTAATCCAAAATTTGTCATGGTAGGAGAACCCACAGAACTAAAACTAGTTTATCAGCACAAGTCATTATGTAGTTTCAAAATTTCAGTTAGATATCAGCTCATAAAGAAAGATGCGCGCGGTTTTAATCGACAAATTACTCTGTCTTCTTTGGGTCAAATTGCACATAGTGCACATCCAAAATTGGGGAAGAATGCCATTTTTCAGTTGTTTGATCTCTTAAAACTTGCAGAAGAAAATGGTTTTGAATTTCGATTTACACGGTTTTCAGGTGGTGAAAAAGCCATTCGAGTACCAGATTTTGCACAAGCCTCAGTTTTTGTGTCTTCTCATCAGTTTGAGGATTTCAAACAGTTCTTTTTTGAAATGACCAATCGCATACCAGATCCATCAATTTTTGCTATGGAGGTCAGTTCAGCAACGGAATGGGGAGTTCAGTTTTTACCAGAAGAGTTGTTTTCTTGTTTGATTTATATTGAAAATTTTCTCATAGATTTAGAAAAGCAATTAGAACAAGGATCCAAACAAGGGTCAGAGAAATGGCTAGAAAAATTTAATGACACTTCTTTTAACCCACCATTTTCTACAGTAAATCTGTATGCTCTGAATCAGACGCACAATGGTCTTGATTTATACTTTGATTTAAGATTGCTTCCTAGTATTTCAATGCAAGAATTTCAGCCATTATTACAACAAAAAATGGATCGGCTTGCAACACATTTTCCAAATTTAAATGTGTCATTAATGTTGGAAAAATTTTATCCCCCATTAACTACGAATTTAGAAAGTGACCTTATTAAGCATTGTCAGGGAGCTATGGATTTAGCGGGACTACCTTTTGGGTTCTTAAAAAAATCTTCTTTCACAGAAGCCGCTATTTATCATCAGGCCGGATTTGAAGCTGTAGCATTTGGAGCGGGCGTTGCCTTTGGTGTAAGTAACTCTCCTAATGAATATAATTTATTGGATCATTTAGATAAGGCAATTTTGTTTTATGAAAAACTTATTGAGAGAGTTTGTTTATAGCACCGCTACACTATAAGATTTTTGTTGACGACTAAAGAAAATATGCTTAGTGAGTTAGCTTATGATTATTTTTTTACAGGGGGTTGTTTGATGGCTACTGGTTTAGTGAAATGGTTCAATGATAGTAAGGGATATGGTTTTATCCAGGAGGATGGGCAGGAGACAGATATTTTTGTCCATTACAGTTCTATACAGGGCGATGGATTTAAAACTTTAGTTGAAGGTCAAAAAGTTAGTTTTGATCTAAGTGATGGCCCAAAGGGTCCACAAGCCTGCAACGTTATGAAAGCAAATTAGATAAGACCGCCCCAAAGATTGCCGTAGTAACCCCCGGCTCCGACCATATATGATGGTGATGATGTTGCAGTTGCTGAAAAACTTAGGGGTTGTTGTGTGCCACTAGCAGCTAATGCCTGTGGTGATTGCCAGCCTCCTGCGAGCGCAG
>JACQAU010000331.1 GCA_016194835.1 Deltaproteobacteria bacterium | reverse complement strand
TTAGCTTCATTGTCCATTGTCCATACCATGCCGCTAAATTTTCTCTTGAATTTTCTTTTGATGCTATCACTTTTAACGCCTCGTCACCTATTACTCTCTTGAGGGTAAAGACAGAAGCATTAAAAAATAATTTAAAATACTCCGTTTGTGTTTGAGGCGGTGTTTTTTCTTCAAATTGCAACACATTTTCTGTACCACTAAAGAGCGCAGGATCAATTGGTTTAGGAAGTGGCAAAGCATGCGTTTTATTGAAAACTGTTTTCTCTGATAGTTCGTTTTCTAAATTCCACAATTCATCTGCAAAAATTTTAACTACAATCGCTTTTGTAGTTTTATATTTTACTTCGAGCTGACGGTAACGAGAAGAATGAGTAAACCCGTTATAAACACCTTCGAGCGAAGCTCCCTGCATAAGGATATTTTGGTAATCTAAAAATTCTTGAACATTTTGTAGCTCTTTTTGATAAATTACAAAATATATCTCCTTAAGTAAACTGGCTTTTCCTAAAAACTCTTTAGAATATTTTTCGTCTTGAACACTATCAGAGCGTTCTTGTTTTTTAAAAAAGCTTAACACTTTATTTTTGAGTTGCTGCACATTAAATGCTAGATCATTGCAACCCATAAATAAAATACAAGAAAAAGCTACAAACAATTTAAATTTCACTTATATACTGCTTAAATTGAAAAGCTTGCTTTTAATCCAAAAATAGACATTCCAAGGAATGAATAATCAAACTCTCCAGTAACAGTAAAAAAAAGCATCTTTAATGGAAATCCTGCAAAAACATGCAATGCGGTTTTAGATTTGCTTGCAGAAACGCTTACCGGAAGACCGGTTGTAATGTCTAATTGCCCTGACGCAAATTGAACGCCTAAGCCAGCATAGGGATCAATAATGACAAGTTTTTTAGAGACAAGTGCGTCTACTTTAATAGTTTTTACGTTTATAAAATTACTTAGCTTGGTTTGATTATAGCTTGCTCTAAGGGCTACCGAAGGAAGAGCGACGCCACCTTTTAGAAAAGCGTATTTTACATCAAATGCAATTAACTTTGCAATATCTACTCTATAGGGCAAAAAAGCAAAACCTATATCAATCCCAAACGGTAACCCCTTATGAATACTAAGTCTGGGGAGAAAAAATGTATTTGGAATTTGACCGCTCACTTTTGCTGCAGTTAAAGCTGATTTGAATTCACTTGGTAGGGGAAAAAAAGTGACATCTGCTCCGATATCTAAACCAATAATAACACCCAATGGGGTTGCTGGCATAAAAGGTCTATAATCACCTGCAATGCCTACAGTTTTAATCATCGACTCAACCTGACTATCCACAACGCTAGCCAGGTCGCCTGGTGAAAAGCTAGAGACCACACCACCGTATCCCACCCTTGAAACGCCTACCATTATAAGCACTACACTCCAAATAAACGCTACACTCAAAAATTTACTCTTCATAAAAATCCTTCTCCTCTCTCGTTAATCTATCTAAAATTATTTAAAAGCACTATCATTACAATATACTAATACTTTGTAACATTAATTTATTCTTTTTTTTAGAAAAAATTTATCTAACCGGCCTTGGGGGAGCCGGATGCGATTCGGCCAAGGATGGCCAAGGGGGTCCCCAAAGAGCCAGGATGGCGCCAGGTTAGATAAATTTTTTTCAAAAAAGAATAAATTAATGTTCCAATATACTAATCTTATAACTTTTCACTATAAATCATGACTTAGTAAACGGCAACCCCAACGCACTTGGCGGCCTAGCGTTTCCTACAAAACCACTCAACACCAAAATAGTAATCACATATGGTAAAATTTGAATAAGCTGAACAGGTACTGGCTCCGTACCCCACAGCACAATGCCCTGAAGTTGAATCTGCAGTGCATCAACGAACCCAAACAAAAGACATGCAAAAACTGTTGGTAAAGGTTTCCATTTACCAAAAACAAGTGCAGCTAAGGCCATAAAACCTCTACCCGCCGTCATATTTCTCGAATAAGCAGAAGAAAGAAAAATAGACAAGCTCATACCCCCAAGGCCTGCCAAAATTCCACTTAGCCACACAGAAAAAAGTCTCACTCGAAATACAGAAACTCCTGCAGAATGTAAAGCCATTGGATGCTCTCCTGCAAACTTGGCCCACAGACCAAAGCTAGACTTTTGGAACCAAAAATGAATAAATACAATCAGCAAAATAATTAACACCACAGGCATGATTTGAAATCTGTCTTCAATTGATAATCCGGGAGAGGATCCAGTTACATTAAACAAAACTTTTGCCATCAATGGCACTAACCCAAAAGCAAGCATATTTAATGCAACCCCTGCAACAATTTGATTTGCTCTAAAATAAATAACAAAAACTCCATAAAAAAGAGCAAAAAAACTTGCAATTAATGCTCCTCCCAAAGCGCCCAACCATGGAGAATGTGTGAAATAAGTAATAGCAGCGCTCGCAAAAGCGCCCACAAGCATTAGGCCTTCTAAAGCAATATTAATAACTCCAGATCGTTCGCTCAAAAAACCACCTAAGGCGGCAAATAATAGGGGAATTGAGATTCTCAATGTTGAATTGAATAGCTGTAAACAATAAGTTTCTATATCACCAATGGTCATTTACGCCTCTCCAG
>JACQAU010000330.1 GCA_016194835.1 Deltaproteobacteria bacterium | reverse complement strand
GTCATTAGTGTCACTAAAGTCTGCGCTTTTTTTCTTTATTCTAGGTGGAGCGGCTTTTTTAGCGCTTTCTTTTTTCCCAAAAGAGTTTTGTATAATCTTTACTTGCTCTTCGGTGAGATCACTCATATGGCTTTTTACTTTAATATTGAGTGAGCCTAGCTTGTCTAAAAGAGAAATAGAATCCAGTCCTAAATCTTTTGCAAGTTCATAAACTTTTTTAAAGTTTTGTTCAATCACTTCATGCATCTCCATTTATTTGATATCCTCGGTGGCTTTAGCATCAGATTCGGCTTTTTTCTTGTCAGCTTCTTTGATCATTTCTTTAAGTCGTTCTTCAGCTAAAGCTTTTGCGTCTTTTACTGGCGAGGCCGAAAAAGATCCCTTGCCATCATCTGTCACAGTAGGAGCAGCAAGTAACTCACCTGATTTTTCGATGACAATATTCGCTCTGGTTTTCAAGGACTCGGCTGCTTCTGGTGATTCAAAGCCAGCAATTTTTTGAAGTTCTTCAATCGGTGCTTCTGCAACTTGTTTTACATTTAGAAAGCCAGTTTGAAAAATTGCTTGAGCTAAGGTTTCATTCATACCTTCCATGTGTTGTAAATTAAAGACAGCGTCTTGCGTTCTTTTTTGTAATTTAGATTTTGAAATAATATCCAATCTCCAGCCAGTCAATTGCGCTGCAAGTCTTACATTTTGACCCTTTTTGCCAATTGCTAACGAGAGCTGCTCGTCTTCGACCATGATTTCCATTGTTCTGTTTCTTTCATCAACCTTTATCGAAGATATTTCGGCTGGAGAAAGTGCGGCTCTTACAAACATTACAGGATTGTCTGACCATGGAATAATATCTATTTTTTCTCCTTTTAGTTCCTGGATAATATTTTGCACCCTAATACCTTTCATACCAACGCATGCTCCGACTGGATCAATGTCTTTATCTTTTGTGTAAACAGATATTTTTGAGCGTACTCCAGCTTCTCTGGCACAGGCTTTAATTTCAATAATATGGTCTCTAATTTCTGGAACCTCCACCTCAAATAGTTTCATCAAATACTTTGATGAGGTACGGCTGAGATAGAGTTGGGGACCTCTTGTGCTTTCGCGAACGTCTATTAAGTAAGCTTGTACGCGATCACCGGGACGAAATTGTTCACCAGGAATAATTTCTGTTCGTGGTAGTAAAGCATCTGTTTTTCCGAGATCAATTACAAGATTGCCTCGTTCTATGCGTCTGGCAATTCCTGTAATGATTTCCCCTTTTCGATGGACGTAATCGTTATAAACTATTTCTCTTTCTGCATCTCTAACTTTTTGAAAAATAACTTGCTTTGCATTTTGAGCATCAATGCGGCCAAACTCAGGAGCTTCGACTTTAATGCCAATTTCATCTCCTATTACAGCTTCAGCATCTAACTTTTTAGCTTCTTCTAAAAGAATTTCTTCTGATTCTTCCAGCATTTCTGGTTCGCTTTCGACCACTTTTTTGAACTGATACAAATCAATGTCACAAGTGTCAGCATTGTAATGTGCTTCTAATACAGCATATTGACCATATTTTTTTTGAGCTGCCATTAGTATGGCTTGTTCTACAGCGCTAATAATAATTTCTTTTTTAATACCACGGTCTTTCCCAATAGATTCGATAACTCTGGAAAGTTCTGTTGCATTCATACGATTCTACTCGCTTTCTTTATGTTCCTTTGTGTGTAAAGGCCACTCTGGTTCAAGGTTTGCTTTTTTTATGAGTGAAAACGGAATACACACTCTAAAATTAGTTACTTCTGTTTTTTTTGATTTCGATTTTTTTTCAGGTAATGCAAGAACAATTTTCTCTGGATAAACTTCTTTTAAGGTTCCAAAAAAGACTTTTTGTGTTGTTTGTTGATATTCTGAGTTTTCGAGCTCATCTGCTGTTAGGTGGTGCAAGGCTTCGATACGAACTTTTTGTTCTAAAAATCTTTCAAAGTCCTTGGTTTTTTTTAATGGGCGGTTTAAACCTGGCGAAGAGACTTCAAGTGAGTAGGAGCTCCGAAAAAGTGTTTTTGTTTCTTGGAGTTTTTCTAATACAGGATCCAGTGTTCGTGATACCAAAGTGCAATCTTCGATGCCAATTGACTGCTTTTGTGGGTGATCTATAAAAATTCTCAGTATTCTTTCACGTTGCGTAAAAGCTTCTAAATGAATGATTTCATAGCCCAATGGCTCAAGAGACGGTCTCAGAAGCTCTGCTAAGCTATTTTCAATATCTTGTTTTGTTTTTACATTATCCATTTGTTTTTTTTCATTAGTTCTTATCTACACTTATCCCTGTATCAGTTTATATATTTCTATATGTTACTCTTATACGTTATTTCTAAGGTGCCAAATTTTAACAAAAAAAAAGTGGGCATAAAGCCCACCCTTTTAAGTGAACTGATTTAATCCTTAGTTATCATAAAGTAGAAAGCCAATCAACAGCGTTGATCTGTTGTGACGATAACTGCTTGATATTTAACTGATATTTTAATTTTTAATCTATTCCAATCTTGGATAAAATCAACATTTAATGCACTATGGCGCAAACTTTTCGTATTTTTGTCTTTTTTAAAAAAGTAAAAATACTAAACATAAAATGCTACAAAGTATTATTAGAGGTTTCCAGATTCATATCGTAAGATCTTTCAAATTGACAGATAGACCGGCTTGTAACTACTATTTTCAAAAACAATGGATCCAAAAATAAGTGATTGTGTAAAATCATTTGCCTTCCAACCAAAAACCCAACAGTTATCGAATCTCTTAAGGCTGTCCTCGAATAGAGACAGAGAGGGGCATTCAATGCTAACAAAGATTTTAAAAGAAAAGTTTGGCTTTGATGAGTTTCGTCTTTCGCAGGAACAAGTTTGCCAAACAATAACTAAGGGACAAGACGTCTTACTTGTTATGCCAACTGGAGCAGGGAAGTCTTTATGCTATCAGCTTCCTGGACTTGCACTTGGTGGAGTGACTTTGGTGATTAGTCCTTTGCTAGCCCTCATCGATGATCAAGTTACAAAATTAAAATTAAAAAATATACGCGCGGAACAGATTCATTCAGGACGCAGTCGCGAAGCATCACGAGCTGCGTGTATTTCTTATCTCAACGGTGAACTCGATTTTCTTTTCATTGCTCCAGAGCGTCTCGGTGTGCGAGGTTTTCCAGAAATGCTCCAGAAGACAAAGCCTGTTCTTATTGCAATTGATGAAGCTCATTGCATTTCACAATGGGGGCATGATTTTAGACCAGAGTATAGAAAGTTGGGAGAGCGTTTGGCAGGACTTAGACCAGCTCCAATCATAGCACTCACTGCGACTGCAACCCCCATTGTTCAAAACGACATTGTGAAGCAACTCAGAATTATCAATGCAAAACGATTTATTCAAGGGTTTCGAAGAACAAATATCGCAATAGAAGTTCACGAAGTCCCTCGCTCAATGAGAAGCGATGCGTGTGTTAAATTTTTAGAGGGTAAAACTCCTGCGATTGTCTATACTCCTACTCGTCGAGAGTCTGAAGAAATTGCGAGTAAATTAAAAATATATTTCCGCGCGGATTCTTATCATGCAGGTATGACCTCAGATGCTCGCGAGAATGTACAGATG
>JACQAU010000306.1 GCA_016194835.1 Deltaproteobacteria bacterium | reverse complement strand
ATTTCAAAAAGCTTAGGTTCAGTTCCTTGATTTAGATAAGTCGTTGCCCATCCTATTGGGTCTGCTTGATTTCTTTCTGCTGCATTTAAACTCAAGCTCTCAGCTTGTAGTGCCACTTGCCTGCTTAATGAAAGAGCGTTTTCATTAAGGTTTTGATGCTCCAGGTAAAGATCGATATTGTAAACACAAGAAATAAGTAAAATAGTGGTCGCAAGTGAAATCAAAAATCTATATTTCTTGCTTCTTAAATAATAAATAATAGACGAACTAGCCTTCATCTCTTTACGTATCGGGAATAAAAATCTTCGACTTGATTCTTTGTGACAAAAAGAATATTGAGTTCCATATGCACTATTTATTAGCAATTGACCAAGGAACCACTGGCACAACGGCGCTTTTAATGGACGAAAAACTTAACAAAATCGCTCAAGAATCTATTGATTTCGAACAGTTTTTTCCTAATCCAGGGGAAGTTGAGCATGATTTAAATTTAATTTGGAATACGGTAATACAAGCAATTGGCGCAGTGACTCAAAAAATTGATATTCATCAAATAGCAGCTATAGGGATTACTAATCAAAGAGAAACTTTGTGTTTTTGGGATAGGAAAACAGGTGAGCCTTTGTCTAGGGCTATTGTTTGGCAGGACAGAAGAACCGCATCTCTTTGTGAAAAATTGAAAAAACAAAATTTAGAACATTTATTTCAAGAAAAAACAGGATTACTTCTGGATCCATATTTTTCTGGCACAAAAGCAGCCTGGGCACTGGAAAACTGGTCTGAAGTCAAAAGCGCTTATAAAAGTGGCAAATTAGCAGTTGGTACTATTGATAGTTTTTTAATAGCAAAACTTTCAGGGGCCACAGAGCATCTGACCGAGCCCAGCAATGCTAGTCGTACACTTTGTTTTAATTTGCACAAACATGTTTGGGATGATGAACTAAGTGAGTATTTGAAAGTACCAAAAGAAATTTGGCTAACCGTAAAACCTTCTATTGGTGTATTTGCAAAAACCAGCAGAGTTCCTGGATTGCCAGATGGGATTCCTATTTCTGGTGTATTAGGCGATCAACAGGCTGCTCTGTTGGGGCAAGCTTGTTTGAGCGAGGGTATGGCAAAGTGCACTTTTGGAACTGGAGCCTTTTTGCTTTTAAATACAGGTACGAAACCAATAAAAAGCAAGTATCGACTATTAACAACTATTGCTTGGCAACTAAAAAATGGTGAATATACCTATGCTTTAGAGGGTAGCGCTTTTATTGCAGGAGCAGCCGTACAGTGGGTTAGAGATGGTTTGGGTTGGATAAAAGAATCTGGTGAGATTGAAGAATTAGCTCAAAGTGTTACTTCTTCGGATGGTATCGTGTTTGTTCCGGCATTAACTGGGTTGGGTGCTCCTCATTGGAATCCTTGTGCAACTGGAATGTTTACTGGACTAACGCGTGGAACAACCAAGGCTCATATGGCTCGAGCTGTGTTAGAAGGAATAGCGTTTCAGAATGCAGATATTTTATCAGCAATGCAAAATGATCTTGGGAGACCTCTAAAATCACTCAATGTTGACGGAGGAGCAGTGGCAAATAATTTGCTTATGCAGTTTCAAGCTGATGTTTTAGGAGTAGAACTTAAGCGGCCAAAATACTTAGAGATCACGAGTCTTGGTGCTTTGTTTGCTGCTGGTGTGGGAGTTGGGATTTGGCAAAGCCTTTCTGAAATTGAAAAAACTTGGAAAATAGACCGCATTTTTAAACCACAATTAAATGAAAAGCAAAGGACTGACACCATGGCTAGATGGACCAGGGCTATAGCACGCGTATGACTGCTTTGTCTTTTATATATAGAAAAGCTTAAGCCAATATTTTTGATATTTGTGAGACATTTGAAATTTGAATAAACTTCAAATCGTCTTTATATTGATCTAAAGTTTTATGAGACGTGTTGGGTAAAATAACAGTCTTGAATCCCAATTTTTTTGCTTCTTGTAATCTTAACTCCAACTGCGAAATGGTTCTTACTTCGCCAGTCAATCCAACCTCTCCCATAAAAACGCAATTAAGTGGAAAAGTTTTTTCCGTATGGCTAGACCAAATTGCCGCAATCGCTGCTAAATCAGAAGCAGGTTCTGAAAGTTTTAATCCTCCGGAGACATTAAAAAATACGTCTTTTTGTGAAAGTGGCAACCTCAAATGCCTTTCTAAAATGGCAGTTAGTAAACTAATCTTTGTGTGATCCACGCCCACGGCCGTCCTGCGTGGCATTGCAAGTCCGCTTGGAATTACTAAGGCCTGAAGCTCTACAAAAATCGGCCTTGTGCCCTCTAGTGATACCGTTATTGTTGTCCCAACTGTTGGTTCTTTTCGTTCACTTAAGAAAAAACTAGAAGGGTTCAAAATTTCTTTTAACCCCTGACCTGTCATTTCAAAAACACCTAATTCTTGGGTGCTGCCGAATCGGTTTTTTACAGTTCTTAAGAGTCTGTAATCTTGTGTGCCGTCACCCTCAAAATACAGAACAGTATCTACCATGTGTTCGACCATTTTAGGGCCAGCAATTGCGCCATCTTTTGTGACATGGCCCACCATCCAAATGCAAATTCCTGCAGATTTTGCCAGTGTCATTAATCTAGCTGTAACTTCTCTAAGCTGTGCGGCATTTCCGGGAGCTGAGGAAATAGATTGTGTCGAAAACGTTTGTAAACTATCCATAAATAAAACCTGTGGTTTCAGTTCTTTAATGATTTCAAACACAGGCTCTAGTTCTGTTTCAGAAGCAAGAAAAAATCTATTTTGATGATGGATTTGTAAACGATTTGCTCTCAATGCGATTTGTTCTACTGATTCTTCGCCACTTATGTAAAGCAATTTAAGTTCATTTTGATTGTTAATTAATCCATTGGCTACTTGAAGGATTAGTGTGCTTTTACCAATTCCAGGGTCCCCCCCCAGGAGTACAAAACTATCTGGTACCAATCCTCCTCCTAGGACGCGATCTAATTCGGAAATTCCGGTGTGTAGCCTTTGATAAGCTGAGGTTTTGTTTTTTTGTGAGTCCTCTAGAGTGGTCCAGGTAGAAGTTTTTTTAAGAAAACTTTCTCTTAT
>JACQAU010000305.1 GCA_016194835.1 Deltaproteobacteria bacterium | reverse complement strand
TATATCAGGGGTTAAAAAGAAAGCATGGCACCATAGTCAACTTTTAGAGGGATATTTTCAATCATATCGAGTGAGGAATTATTCTCCCAAGACACTTCAAAAAGAGAAGTGTTTTCTAAAGACATGGTTTAAGGAGTATGGAAATGGGGATTGTGTTCTTTTAACTTGGGAGGCAATGACTCCTGTTATAGGTAGAAAGCGGATTACTGATTATGCAAATACTCTTTTAGCAAGTGAAGTCACAGTGGATACTGTTCGTTCTTATTTAGGAATTCTTAGGAGATATTTTAGTTATGTTCTTCAGTTTCCATTTGTTTTTTTACAAGAGGGGGGGAGCAAAAGACTTCAAGATCTTTACGGTCCAATAGATCAACCAGTGACCGAATATGACATTCCCCGTTACGCTTATCAAGGGGAAAGGCTGGGAACTCCATTAGATCCAGAAAGAATTTATGAGTTTTATAGTGTTTTATTAAAGCACTACCTAAAACAAGACACAGGCATAAGACAATCCATTCGTGCTCGCAATTACGCCATGGTGGTTTTAGCAGCAGAGAGTGGACTTCGTATTGACGAGCTCACTCATTTAGAAATAAAAAAAGATCTATTTTTTGAAAGCAAAAAGCTTCAAACACGTTATGCAAAAGGGACAAGGGGATCGGGCAAACGCTCTAGAATCACCCTTTTTACCCCACTGGCAAGAGACACGCTGAGGTATTATTTAAAAGAACATAGAACGAATCTTTACTCCTTGGGAGATTCTGATTATTTATTTTGTTCTTCTTCAGGAAAACCACTTACTTATGCATTAGTCAATAAAGCTCTTCATGAGATGATCAGTGTAGTCCAAAAAGAAGTCTTTCCCATATGTTCTCACCTGCAGTGGCACTGGTTTAGAAGAATTTTTGCAACACGTTTTATTGAGCGATTTCCAAATCAGGTTTCTATTTTGATTGAACTTTTAGGGCACACCAGTGCAAATACAGTGCATCGATATATTAGGCACTCGGCGGCTTGGATGGATACACAAATGCAATCTGTTTTAGAAAAAGGAGGGGATCACCCTATATGGCTATCCACTGGAGATTAAAAACATATCTTGCAACACAACATGGAATTTATAGAGCAACACAGCTTCAAAAGTTAATTGCAAAAAAAACAGGAATACTGATCTCACTTCAAAATCTTTGCAATTATCTCAAAGAGAAGCCAAAAGCAATCAAGTTCAAGACTTTAGAAATTCTCTGTACGGCTTTAGAGTGTGAGTTCAAAGAATTTCTAGAAGTCATCCCGAGTCAAAACATTAAGGATCAAAAAAACCAACAAGAAGTCAAAAAACTTTCCTGGAAAAACTGTCCTCTTTCTAAGCGTGGGATAAAGAATTTCCCTGATCCTATCAATTATGAGGGCTAAATGAGTACTACGGGTATTTGTCCAGTTTGTTTAAACCACCGCTGGCTTGGAGGGAAAGGCAAAATCTGTAAACCCTGTGGCTATCCAACGGGAACGTGCAAAAAATGCAGCTTTTACAAAAAGCTTTACGTAGATGAGCTTTGCTATTCTTGTTACGAAGATCGCCAGGTACGCAATCAGCTCACAGAACTTAGGGCAGGGTCAATGTGTGCATCGCCTTATAATGCAGAGCTCTTTGAGCTCTATTGCACATATATTTGTCGTTATCTCCTCAGATACTTTCACTTACGTCAGTCAAAAAAACTACTTAACCTCTTAGAGAAGACAAAGATAGATCCTATTTTATCTTGGCTCAATATTTATGAGCTTTCAAAAAAGTACCGTTTTACCCATAAACCAAGTCAGACAAAAGGATGCGCATTCATAAAAATAGGGTACATGCTCTGGGAACTGGGAGTATTAGGCCCGAGGAGAGAAGAAGCTTACTTGAGCATTAGAAATCTTCTGGACAAACTCTCTCCCAACACATTGTCAGTGGTCCATGATTTTTTGAACCAACTCAAAAAAACAAATAGGGCACCATCCACCATGGTAAATTATCTCAGAGAGTTAAGAAACCTTCAGTCCTGGGGGGGGTAAAAAACGCTTATTTTAAAGACATTTTAACTGCACAGCCCCATCACCTCGCTCAGTATTTAGATGACATTACACAGAGTAAAACCCATGTTGATTCTTCTCGTAATCATACCCATCAACACCTAAAGGCTTTTTATCGATTTTGCCTTTATAAAAAACTGATTCTTTTTAACCCTCTTGAAAATGTTAACTCTTCAGCTCCTACCATGCGCATTGTAGTTTGCGAAGATGTTCAAATTAAAAAACTCACTCAGTTTGTAAGAAACCCAAAGAGTGATCCAGAATCTGCCCTGATTCTTTGTTTAGTTTTATTCTTCGGATTTTCTACAGAGGATCTGACTTATGCTACTTTAAACATTCAAAATGACAGACTCACTATCATACTTAACCGAAAACCTAGAACCTATGGTAGGCATTTTTACAATCGAGAGGAATGTCTTGCACTTCCGGCCTCTCCAAGTTGGTTTCTAAGTCTTCAAAAATGTTTTTATGAAAAGTGGTGTAAGCACTATCAAAAAATTAAAACTACTTACCCACATCCATCCCTCCTGTTGCCATACCACAATCACTACAATCGATCGTTATCTAAAGAAATAGTTCGAAATCGGATTTACAAAGCTACAAAGGAAGCTACAGGTTACATTGTCCCTGTCAAAGTTCTTAGGCAAACCTGCGGTCATATTCACACCAGGGGTAAAGACGCTTCTATCTTGAGCACCCTTGGCTGGTCTCCTTCCTTTGCTTTCCACTACACTTGGCTCCCTAGAACTCTATTTTATCCCATGTTTCTCAATTCGGCGCATCAAGTATATGTAATTATTAGCTTCACGAAAAAAAATATAGGCCGGAATATTA
>JACQAU010000304.1 GCA_016194835.1 Deltaproteobacteria bacterium | reverse complement strand
TTGTGAAATGCACGTGAGGTAAGTGTTAATGTATCAGCTTGTTTTTTCATGGCTTCAATTATTTTCGGATGGCGATGGCCTTGGTTTAAGGCAGAATAAGAACTTAAACAATCTAAATATTTTTTACCCTCTACATCCCAAACCCAAACGCCTTCGCCCTTGGTGAGTACGATGGGTAATGGAAAGTAGTTCTTGGCGCTGTATTGGTCTACGGTTTCTATATGTTCATGAGTATTCATGGTAACCAATGATCTCTCCTAAATTGTGCAAAAAATCAACGAATAAGATAACGCGCCTTGATAATGTAATATATTAAAAACTGTTGTTTATACAAAAAAGTCAGTTACACTCTCTGCTTAAACCGAGATATTAAATTTAAACGGGGGACTTATGAGAAAACAATTAGGGATTGTGATTTTATTATTTTTTGCAATAACAAGCACCTTGGCATGTTTAGCTACGGAACAAAAAAATGTGATTTTAGTCACGTTTGATGGAGTGAGGTGGAAAGAAGTTTTTTACGGGATTGATGCAAAAATAAGCGGTGGGAAATCTGGGAATATTTTTTATTATCTTTGGGCAGATTTAGATTTAAAAGGAGTAACTTTAGGAAATCGTTTTTTAGGTACCGAGGTCAAAGTCACTGGTCCTACTGCTGTGAGTTTGCCCACTTATCAAAACATTATGCTTGGCAAGGTGCAGCTAAGCTGTCTTAAGAATGAGTGTGATCGCATAAAAGAAGAAACCTTGCCTGAAAGAATTAAACGAGAGCTAAATCTAAATCCGTTAGAAGTAGCCACGATAGCGTCTTGGGATGCTATACCGCGCGCTGTAGAGCATATAGAAGGCTCGACTTTTGTAAATGCGGGTATACAGCCAATTATAGACGGCACGGATGACCCAGAGCTGATTAGACTAAACGAAGCTCAACAAAAAGACCCGCCCACTCAATGGCATTGGGCAAGATTGGATAAGCACACAATGGCTCAGGCCCTTAGGTACTTGAAAGCTCATAAACCTCGTTTTCTTTTTGTGTCATTAAATGACACAGACGAATTGGGACATCTTGGCAAATATGAAGAATATGTAGAAACTTTAAAATTATATGACATTTGGCTTAAAGAACTTTCAGATACTTTAGAACAAATGGGAGAATATGGAAAAAATACCACTTTGATTGTCACCACAGATCACGGAAGAGGTGAGGGGGATGACTGGAAACATCATGCAGCAAGCATTCCAGATTCAATGTATATTTGGATTTATGGCCAGAGTCCTTATACCAGGGGACGAGATACCAGGGCGAAGACCGGAGATGGTCTCATTAGTTGGCTTTTTTCTAGGCCATATTCTCATATTGACCTTCGGCCTACGCTTGAAGTAAGTATTGGTCTTAAGCCTGTTTCGTGTTTCAGTTGCGGAAAGGTAATTAAAGAAATAACTGGTGAGTAGTTACAAATTATGATTTTCACGCGCATCAAGCGATTTTTCATCGGAGAACCATTATCCAATCAAGCGGCTTCTGGAGAAAAGCTTTCTAAGAAAAGAGCCTTGGCGATTTTATCTTCTGATGCTCTTTCTTCAGTAGCATATGCAACAGAAGAAATGCTAATTCCTCTTTTGCTAATTTCAATGGCTGCAATGACGTGGTCCGTTCCCGTGGCCATTGCCATAGCGACTCTTCTGGTGATTGTAACTGTTTCATATCGGCAAACAATTGAGTCTTACCCCAACGGGGGTGGGGCTTACATAGTTGCTAAGGAAAATTTGGGTATTTTTCCAGGTTTAATTGCAGGAGCTTCGCTTTTAATTGATTATATTTTAACAGTAGCTGTGTCAGTTGCAGCAGGTGTTGCAGCATTGACTTCTGCTTTTCCTGCGCTAACAACACATCAAGTGACAATTAGTATTGTTATTGTTTTGATGATTATGGTCATGAATCTAAGAGGTATTCGTGAATCTTCGACTGTTTTTTCTGTGCCAACGTATTTTTTTATATTTTCGATATTAACTTTGATTGTATGTGGCGGTTGGAAAATTCTTACTGGAGAAGCCCCAATGGTTGCTCCGCTGATTCATGAAACCTATCCTGAAATTTCAATTTTTTTAGTATTTAAAGCCTTTTCATCTGGTTGTGCTGCTTTAACAGGAATCGAAGCGATTTCTAATGGAGTTACTGCTTTTAGACCACCAGAGGCAAAAAATGCTAAAGCAACTATGGCTTGGATGTCTATTATTTTAGCTGTATTATTTTTGGGTGTTACTTTACTCGTTCATGTTTATGGGATTCATCCAGTTGTTGAGGGACCTCATGAAACCGTTGTATCTTTGCTTGCAAAATCTGTTTTTGGCACTGGTTTTTTCTATTATGCTATTCAATTTTCTACAACCATGATCTTGGTCTTAGCTGCTAATACGAGCTATACGGGGTTTCCAGTTTTAGCGTCTTTACTTGCAAAAGATAGGTTCTTGCCCAGACAGCTTGCGAATATAGGAGACAAACTTGTTTTTTCGAATGGCATTATGGGTTTAAGTTTTGTAGCGGTTTTTCTATTAATTTTCTTTCAGGCAAGTACACATCGTTTAATTCCTCTTTATGCTATTGGAGTGTTTTTATCTTTTACACTTTCTCAGGCTGGTATGGTGGTTCATCACTTTCGTGGCAAAAGACCTGGTTGGTTAAGAGCTCTGGTTTTTAATGGTATAGGCGCTGCAGCTACTTTAATAGTGTTATTAGTGATAAGTACTTCGAAATTTTTAGCTGGGGCGTGGATTGTGCTTTTATTGATTCCAGCACTTGTTTACTTTTTTTTCACTATTCATAGACATTACCTAGCTGTGGGTAAAGAGCTTTCTTTAGTGGGTGTGACTCCGCCAAAGAAATTAGAACCACTCAAACACACTGTGATTATCCCAATTTCAGGTATTCATAAGGGCGTGATAGACGCGCTAAGGTATGCTATTTCGATTTCACAGGATGTAAGAGCTTGTTATGTGGAGTGGGATCCCGACGTCACAGAGCGCATGCAAGAAGAGTGGAAGAAATGGGCGCATGAAATTCCGTTTGTTGTTTTAAAATCGCCTTATCGTTCTATTATTAGCCCTGTTATTGATTATATTAATGACGTAGAGAAAGTTACAGGAAATGAAATGATCACGGTGATTATTCCTGAATTTGTGACTGCAAAGTGGACAAACAGGCTTTTACATAATCAAACTGCACTGCTCATACGTGCTGCTTTAAGTCTTTATCGCAGAAAAGTTGTAATCAGTGTGCGGTATCATTTGGTTAAGACATAAATTAATATTCTAGCGCACTAGATCTCGTCTGATGTGTAAAGGGAATAAGCACTTAGTGTTGGCTTATTACCAAAGCAGATGTTTTAAATAAAAAAAGCCATTATTACTTATAAGAATAACAATGGCTTTTTTCTAAAGATTGTATGAACTAAAGCTTAAGATTGTTTTACCAATTTCTTTTATTGGCAAAAGTCTCTTTCATAGCGCGTGGAAAGCTCCAGCGAGGCTTTTTTGTAGCAGGCCTTGCCTTAATTTCCATTGGCTCACCGGTAAAAGGATTAACTCCCTTACCCGCTTTACGAGCTTTAACATCTTTTCTCACTAGTGTTCCAACGAGTGGAAAGCGTACTCTCTCACCATTTGCAGCAGCCTTGGCTCCTTTCCCGAAAACATCTTCGAGACAGGCTTTTAAGTCAGCTCTTTTAACACGAACTTGGCCACTTCGATTGGTGGTTGCACACTTGAGAATGTTTTGTTGCATTTCATTAACAAATGAAAATTTAGATTTTTTTGACATATTTTTGTTCTCCTAGATCTCTTGTTTTAGGTTGATTTTTTTAAGAGTGCAACTGTTTTTTTTAATTTTTTTCAAAAAAACACTATTTTTTACTTACGCATAACGTAAAAACTAGAATAAATGGCAAAACGGGCATAAAATGACCTATCTTATGCAGGGTGAACGATTTCAGGTTAAAGCTATTTTATTTGATCTAGATGGAACTATTATTGATACAGAGCCATTGGCAGCTAGTGTAGTTAGGTTCTTTTTAAAAAAATGGAAAATCAAGCATAATTCTGGCGATTTACGAGAGGTTGTTGGTAAAACCTGGAAAGCAGCTATTCACGAGTACTATAAACGATTTCAATTCCCTGTTTCTGAGCGTGAAGTCCTTTCAAGCATGCTTAAGCGCTATCAAGGATTATTAAAAAAGAAAATAATTCTTATACCAGGTGCTGTTAGAACAGTTCGTTTGTTGAGTCATAAATTTACTTTGGGCTTGGTTTCTGGGTCTAATAGTGAAGAAGTGCATTGGATTTTAAAAAAACTAAATATTAAAAAATATTTTTCAGTTATTTTATGTGCCGAAGATTATAACCACAGCAAACCTTCACCAGCGGGATATTTAAAGGCTATGAGGCTTCTTGGGGTAAACCCGGGTGAAACTCTGATCTTCGAAGACTCTGAGGCTGGTATTAAGTCTGGGACAAGAAGTGGAGCATGGGTGGTTGCAGTGTCACATGCAAATCATTTTGGACAGGACCAGTCCTTGGCGCATGTAAAAATAAAGAATTTTTTATAGGAGAGAGTTAATCTGTACTTCTTTCGATTTGCACAGTCTCTATTTGCCTTTCAGAGGCTTTCTTTATAGTAAACTTTAATAATCCTAAAGGCGTTTCAAAAAATAATTCATCTCCAACTTCTGGAATTCTCCCAAATTGCTGCAAAAGAAAACCCCCTAATGTTTCGTAATTCCCTTCTGGAATATTGAGATGCATTTTTTCGTTTATTTTCTGAATTTCCATTTTTGCCAGAATAAACCATGATTTTGGAGATAACTCTTTAAAAAGTAAAGTCTGTGTGTCATATTCGTCTGTAATCTCACCAACAATTTCTTCTACAATATCCTCTAAAGCAATAATGCCAATGGCCCCTCCGTATTCGTCTACTACGATAACCATTTCATTGTCTTCTTTATGCATTTCTAAAAGTAAATCATGCAGCGCTTGAGTTTCAGCAACGTAATAAGCATGAGTAATATAATTTCTGATGGTTTGTTCTAAAGCGTGTGCAGTTAATAAATCAGAATATTCTAAAACTCCAATTATATTGTCAATTCGATGCTCATAAACCGGCATTCGACTGTGGCGATGTTTTTTAAAACGCAAAAGAGCTTCACGCGCTGTGCTTGATACTTCGATTGCTTCCACATTAACTAGAGGGATGAGCGCATGTTTGGCTTCAGTGTCTTTAAAATCTAATATTCTTTTTATCATTTTCTTTTCGCTCGGGGTAATTTCTGTTTCTTTCTTTTCAACAGAAAGTAATGAGCGCAATTCGTCACGTGTTGTTCTTTTTTTGCCTATGAGTAGATCACCTAGAGGACTAATTGCCCGTGAAAGACCTGCCGAATAGGAAGATAAAAAACGGGTAATTGGATAAAAGAAAAAATATGTCCAATGAATTGGATAAGCCACCCACGGTGCTAGTTGATCCGCATATTTTCTATAGAAGATTTTTGGAATAAGTTCTCCAAAAACTATAATGATTGGAGAGGTAAAGAGAATAGCAAAAAAATCAGAAGCTATGTTAAATTCTATCATACAAAAAAGTGTCACTATAGCGGAGATCCCAGCAATAGAAAGACTTGTAACTAAAAGTGTGGTTGCAAATATTTTTTCAGGATTTTTTGAGAGTTGAAATGCTTTTTCTGCTCCCCTGGAACCCTTTCTGGCTAAGGTTTTGAGTCTTAATTTGTCCGAAGAAAGTAGTGCTATTTCGCTTCCTGTAAAAAACCCTTCTAACAGTAAAAGAGGTAGGGCCACTAAAAGAGCTGTGTTTAAGTTTAAGTTCATCATTTATGTTGGCCTCTTGGTATGTGGGCCTCTTTGTGTTTTGTCGGGCCTTCTAGTACTTTTTTCTGAAAAATAGATTCAAAAATAGGTTCTAATATGTCAGCCATGGTAACTACACCCATGACATCTCCCGATGTACCTCCAATGGTCACAACAGCTAAGTGTGTGCTTTGTTGTTTGAATTTTCTAAACAGGGCATTTAATCTAATTGCAGGCGAAACAATCAGAGGCTTTCTCATTAGTGTGTCGATTGTGTTGTCATGAGTTTTGTCTGGTATTTTTTCTTGGTGTTCATGGTGTTCATGGTGTTCGGGGCTTAGTTTAGAAAAAAGCAAATCCTTAGCATAAAGTATCCCCAGTATGTTTTTCTTTGAGGGATCTGTTACTGGAATTCTTGAAAAACCTGTTCCTTGTATTTGGTTGATGGCGGAAGTAATAAGTGTGTGCGCGGGCAATGAAAACACTTGTGACAACGGTGTGTATATATCAATTACAGTGCGATCATCTAAATCAAAAATTTTTTTAATCAAATCCAGTTCTGTTTGATGAATAGCGCCTTCTTTGTGTCCTTCTTCGGCAATGGATAAGAATTCTTCTTCACGCAAAATAGGTTCATCTAATTGATGTTGAAATTTCAGTGTGGTTTTACCTAAAATTTTCAACATTTTTTGTGCGCACCACTGAATCAAAGTTCTTAGTGGAGCAAATATTTTAAATATAAATCCTAGTGGAGTAGAAGTAAGTGGAGCTACAATGTGATTAAATTTTGCTCCTATTACTTTGGGTGTCATCTCACAAAAAATTAAAATAATAGGTGTTGTTACGATCATTCCTACCCAAGTTTGCATGGTCCATTCTGGAAAATACGAAGATTGAATGTTCCAGTATTCTGAGGTTGCATGTGTAATTAAAGTTGCTAATGAAACATTAACAATCTCGTTTGTGACTAAGATAGTGATGAGAACTCCACCCGGATCATTAAGGAGAGCTTTAATTCGTGTATAAGTAGGTCTAAAACGTTCTTTAAGTGCCCTTAGCTGAAAACGGGATAAACTAAACAGAGCTGCTTCAGAACTAGCTAGAAAAGCAGAAAATGAGATTAGAAAAACACAAATTATAAAATATAAAATGCTCATGCTCGCCTATTTTAAACTCTTTTATGCTGCTTTATCAAGTCTTGAGTGAGAATCCCGCCTTTTATGAGACGCATGTTTTTCCTTTTTAGCAGGATGACTGGGGGATTGTCTTTTAAGGACTTTCTCTAAAACCTGATCCATAGTTTTTACAGGAATAAAAGTTAAGTTTGCACGGTATTCTTCAGGAATATCTTCGAGATCTTTTTTGTTTTTTTCAGGTATTATTATGGTCTTGATTCCGTGTCTCATAGCTGCAAGTGCTTTTTCTTTCAAACCCCCAATGGGCAGTACGCGCCCTGTAAGTGTGATTTCACCAGTCATGGCGACATCTTTTCTGATAG
>JACQAU010000303.1 GCA_016194835.1 Deltaproteobacteria bacterium | reverse complement strand
GACTTTACAAGAAAGTGGTTTTATCTATTATGATATTTTCAAAACACGGTGGTGTTGCGCGTCTTGTTATCAGTCTCATGAAATTTGGTTGTCTCTCAGAGTTGACGTTGTAAAAGAGTTGCTAGCAAGTTTGGCAATACAACAATCCATAAACTTGGCAGAAACTACGCCAAAAAAGCGTGGAGACGAGTATAGAGACGGACATAGGGAAATTTTTTTATTTTTATATAAATTTTTAGTACATATACTTCCACATACGACTACACATGGTGAAGAAATGTTTAAGAGTCTGCGTTTTCTTGATGCAAAATCCACTCTGCCACAGCCAACAACGAATCTCCTATAAACGGAACTTGCTTTGACACTAGTTCTTTTTCGGTTTTTTTGCCATCTCCTGTGCGAACCAAAAGAGCAGCCCTGCAACCAGCCGCCAGGCCCATCTGTATATCTGAAAGTTTATCACCAATCATATAAGATTTTTTTAAGCAGATATTATATGTTTTAGCTGCTTTTAAAATATTTTTTGTCTTTGGTTTTCTGCACTCGCAGTTATCTTCTGGTGTGTGGAAACAGAGAAAAAAATCATCCAATTTGACTCCATATGATTTTAAGTGTTCATGGAGTTTGTTATGAATAGATGGCAACATGGATTCTTTTACAATTCCTCTTCCAACACCAGATTGATTTGAAAGCACAATAAGTAAGAATCCAGCTTTTTTTAGTTTTGCCAAACTCTCACCAACTGTTGGGAGCAGAATCATTTGATCAGGATGGCTCAAATAACCTGGATCTTCGTTTAGTGTTCCATCTCGATCCAAAAAAACTGCTTTCTTAGACGTCACATTTTGTTGCTCCCACTTCCACGCGCTTTCAATGATTTGTTCTATTTTTACATATTTTGGAGAAAAACTAAGCTCTTTTTTTGCAAGTGCTGAATCTGAAACTAAGCGTGGTGGGTCTCCTGGCCTACGCTCCTTTATGACCGAAGATATTTTTTTACCAATAACCTTTTCAGCGGCACATAAAACTTCTTTAACACTAAAACCATTTTCACTGCCTAAATTATATGCAAAAAACCGCCCGATTGGAGATTTATCCTGTAGTAGCTTTAACATAGCTGATTCATGGGTCTGAGCCAAATCAGTGACGTGAATATAGTCTCTAATACAGGTGCCATCATGAGTTGAATAATCATCTCCATAAATTTCGACTTTTTGATTTTTCATGGCTGCTTTGAGAATATTAGGTATGAGATGGGTTTCGACTATATGGCATTCGCCAACTCGGTTTTTGGGTTCGGCACCTGAAGCATTAAAATAACGAAGTGCCACAGATTTTAGTCCATGAGTTTTTGCATAGCTTGCTAGCATATCCTCGACTTGCAGTTTTGTTTCTCCGTATGGATTGATAGGTTTTTTAGGCAAGCTTTCATTTATTTTTTGTGTTTTGTCATTTGAGTCAAACTGCGGTGTTCCAAAAATAGCGCAAGTAGAAGAGAAAATAAAATTTTTAACACCACATTCTAGCAAAGTTTCTAACAGGTTTTTTGTTTGTATTACATTATTTTCAAAATATTTTTGTGGGTTTTTCACACTTTCGCTAACCAGGCAGCTTGCGGCAAAGTGCATGGCACAGTCGAAAGACTGTGAGCCAAGTAGTGCACTAACTGCTTTTTGGTCACCAGCTTTAGCTAATGTAAAGCCTTCGCTTAAAACGTGTTCTCTATGACCTGTTGACAGATCATCCAGGACCCACACATAGTGCCCTTGATCTCTGAGCCAGGCACATGCGGCACTGCCTACGTAACCAGCTCCACCTATTACTAAGATTTTGATTTTTTTCGACATTTGTATTGCTAAATATAACATAAAACTTGTCTTGACCAACATAGTAAATTAAGGCTAAAACCTTCTTATTCAAGGAGATTAAATATGAGATATCTAGTGATTTTATTTATGTTTATAGGAACTGTAGCTGTTGCAGATACCATTCAGTTCAAGATTGTACCTGAAACATCGTCTTATGATTTAGAAAGACGAGTCAGACAACTCGAATACGCCGTGCAAGAGCTCCAAATGAGGGTCTTTAATTTGCAAATGGGCGCAGACAAAAAGCCAACACCAGTTCCTGAACCAAAAAACTTTGTTTGTGAGATCAAAGCTTTTTCACAAGTTTACCGAGAGTTTGGTCCCACCATGGAAGAAGCAAAAGAAAAAGCAAGACAGGCATGTGTACAAAAACACCACGCTATGCATTGTGACGTAGATACTGCAAAGTGTAATCCTAATAAATAGGTTTTAATAAAAAATAGAGTTTATATTAACTGGTATAAAAATTATTAAATGAACCACATTCTGCGTCTAAGGCCATACATTAGGCCATATCTTAGGCTGATCGTTGCAAGTACTCTGCTTGCGATCCCGCTTTCGGCTTTGCGTGCTAGCCCAGTTGTTTTGGTGAAATATATTGGCGACAATTTGTTTGTAAGCAAGGACCACCAGAAATTGCTATTACTACCGGTACTTTTTATAGCAATTTATTTACTAAACTTTGTTGTGCGCTTTTTTCATTTTTATCTTTTGAGAATTGTCGTAGCGCGTGTAAATCAAAAAATTAAAAACGATCTTTTTGAACACCTTATGGGATTGTCGGCCGATCATTTTACAAAGCAAAGCGTAGGAACAT
>JACQAU010000013.1 GCA_016194835.1 Deltaproteobacteria bacterium | reverse complement strand
TTTAGAACTTATGAAATGGCAGTTCAATTGTATAAGGGATGTAAGACGCTAGAATTACCGTATTATCTCAAAGACCAGCTCTTAAGAGCTTCAAGCAGTATTGTTTTGAATATTTCTGAAGGTTCAGGAAGAATGTCAAACAAAGATCAAAGAAGATTTTATTCGATTGCTTTTGGCTCTACTAGAGAAGTTCAAAGTATTCTTGATATAATTGACAAACAATATGTAGATTTAATTAAAACTGCTGACAGTGTTGCAGCATGTTTATATTGTTTGTTAAATCCTAAAAAATAGATTGCTAACATATTATTACTAAGCCGTAACAGTGCTGTAACTGTAACTGTCCTGTCAACGGTAACAGTAACCGTAACAGGGAACAGAGTTCTGCAACGAAAGTTACGGAGACCTCCGAAGACACATAGAATGTTTACAACTGACCATAAAAAACACAAATACTAAAAAAACATAGTCAATATAAACTCTTAACTTAAAATATTATATTAATTTTGTATAAAAACTAGACATAATACACAAGTTAACGCCCTTCGGGCGAGACTTTTTGCTTAGCTAGAAACTAATATCATCAGATAAACAACAATGTTTATACTTTTTACCGCTACCACAAAAACACTTGGCGTTTCTACTGAGTTTCTTCTTCTGCAATACTTCTGATCTCTCGGCCTCATAGTCTTCATCTGCATCAAAATCTGGATCGTAATCCATACAATCTTCACAATTATCATCGTCACATTGCCTATTCATCAATAGTCTTGACGTTAGTTTCAATCCCATTACTCCATCCACAATAAACACAAAAATACTAGTCAATAAGCACAATACCACTGACTGAAAATAGGTAAACGAAAACACTTTTGAAACTAAAAACCCAGCACCTGCCATGAACAGCATTGTTATAAAAAATAATACGACATGTGTCAAAACAGCCTTTATTAAATTCATTGCTAACGTACGCATATAACCTCAAATAATTTAATTGTCTTTGCCGCCTGCTAAAGTTTTAATCTCTAAAATGGAATTCCTATCTGGTCCCTTCAAAATCAGAGATATATTACTGCATAACGACAACTGGTTCATTTTCTATATCCAATACTCATATCTTCTTAGACCTGCAATAACAGAAAACGTTATCAAAGTACTTTCCTGTAAAACCCCATTACTCGGCTTCCACCTCTATACTTGCCCATGCTGCGATTCAACAAAAAAAATACCACACTCATGCACGTCCTGTGGCAAGATCGCCACCGACAAGTGGATTACTCATGCCTTAAAAACAATGCCAAACGTCTCTTACCAGCACATAACATTTACCATGCCTAATGAATACTGGCCACTATTCCGAGTAAATCGATATCTTCTGGGCGAACTTCCAGCCATTGCAGCAGGCACCGTTATAAAAATTTGTAAAAAAGGAAAAAAAAGAAAGCACTACCTGCCTGGTATTTTTCTAGCCATTCATACTGCTGGCAGAGATGTTGAAAAATTCAACTATCATATCCACCTCAGTACCACTGTCGGTGGTTTCTCCATTGAAAATAAAAACAAGTTCATCAATGGCAGTACTATCGATCATAAAATCATCAAAAGTATGTGGAGATACCAAATTACAACACTTTTAAGAAATCATTTTAAAAATGGTAAACTCTACCCCTATCCAGCAGTCAAAAACTATTTTATAAATCTTACTACGTTTAACAAATGGCTCGATTCACATTACCAAAAATCCTGGAATGTGTTTTTACAAAAACCAAAAAAAGATCCAAAACAAACTGTCAATTACCTAGGTAAATATCTAAAAAGACCACCACTTGCTGAAACTAAAATCCTCTCCTACGATGGTGAATCCGTCACTTTCACCTTCGTGGACCACTACACAGATTCTAAACAAACAAAAACAATAGAGGTATTCGACTTCATAAAAGCCTTGATTTGCCATATCCCAGACAAATATTTTAGAATGGTTCGATATTACTGTTTTTTTGCTAACAGAGTCAGAACAAAATACTTAAAACTTCTCAACCCAAATTTTAAGCCAGGGCCAGCCAAGCATATCTCTTATGCTCAACAATTTTATAACTCATTTGGCAAAAACCCGCTTGAATGTGTCTGTGGTCACGTTCTTCTCTTACGTTCTGTATTATTCGCCAAACCAATGATTGACTTACTGCAAAAACACAATTTAAAAGCATCTCGATTAACTGCCACATAGCTCCACTGGCCTAACCACTAAAAATAAAAACCACTATCAGTAACAAACAAGGAACCACTCTATCCTTTACTCATCTTTTTACCGCTTTTTGACAATATCAACGCTGTCTCTTATACAAAAAATTATTCTTTTTTTATAAAAGCCATCTTAAACATTAAAACTCAAACCGTACCATACCGCGCAAATGCTTTCGCTTCTGAAAAATTATACTTTCAAATTCTTATACATATGAACTTATGGAGTCCTTACTAGAAAACTCAACACCATCAATAGGACTTATGAGACGAGTGTGGCGTGCGATGTTTAGTAGGGCTTTACCACAAACCAATAAACCAGCTTCGGTTATTGATCCATTGACTAAATAGTTTTTCTGGATTGCTTCGAAGCATTAAGACTGTGTGCATTTTTCCAAAGAAATTAATTCAAAACCACATTCTTAAAAAATAAATAATTAAGAGGGGTCACACTAAAGGACTTGATATTGTCATGAACTAAAACCGTATTTTTTCTATAAAATAAAGGCAAAATTACAAACTCTTTTTGAATAAGAATTTTTTCTGCCTCATCAAATAAAACAAACCGTTCTTTTTGCGGCAACGTTTGTCTTGCTGCTTTCACTTTCTGGTCATACTCTTGTTTTTTCCAAAACGTAAGATTGGCGTTGTTGTCAGACAAAAATAACTCAAAAAAATTAGCCGGATCAGGAAAATCAGCACCCCAGTGTGTAATAAAAAGCCCAGCCTGATTTGACCGCGTTGCTTTCAAAAATTTAGTCTGAGTTGTGATTTGAGTCTGAATTTTAATACCAAGTTTTTCTTTTAAGCTTTTTTGAATTTCCTGTGCCAACAAACTAGCACCATCAAATTTTTCTATAAATAAATTTAAAGTTGGAAACCCCTTACCCTCAGGATACCCAGCCTTAGATAAACTTGCCTTGGCATCAAATAATGTACAATTTAATGGCATTCTATTTCTACGTAACTCTGCCGATAATTCTGCCAGTAACTCTGCCAACAACTCGGGTGGAATCCACCCTGTAGCTTCGATTTGCCCACCTTGCATTATAGATGGAATTTGATGCGTATCTATCGAACAAGCAATGGCCTTTCTTACATCTAAATCTTTTAGTGGCCCAACTCCAACCTGAAACCCCAAGTAATAAGTTGCCAAATACGGAAACTGTAAAATCTTTGTTTTAGGATTTTTATTTATCAAATCCTGCGTAGTTGCATCTAAAAACACATCTACCTTTGACCCCTCAAATAAATCCCTTGCTTTTTGATCATCTGGTTCGATCATAAATGTCACTTTTTCTGGTGTATTAGCATTAAAAACCTCAGATCGATAATATAGAGAATTTTTTTTAAGCAATATAAATTTATTTTTTTCCCAACCGTCCAGCAAATATGGACCCAAAGTTACTACATGCTTAGGCAAAAACCAGTTTTTCCCATATTTTTTTATAACATCCAAACGAATAGGAAAAGTTACCCAAAAAGAAGGCAAGTATATAAAATAATGAACTGGATTTTTCAGCCTTACTTCCAACAATAAATCACTCTTAGCGCGAA
>JACQAU010000320.1 GCA_016194835.1 Deltaproteobacteria bacterium | reverse complement strand
GGATAATGCAGAAACAGCCAAATCATTTTCAACATACTCAATCCCAAAAGACCCTTTGTTTCCTAAAATTACTTTAGTGGGTTTTGTAGGAAAACTAATGATGGTTCCTTTGGGTGATATTTTAACGGTTGCAACCACATTATTATTTAATCGCAATAATTTGATATTTTTGGTGTGCCCCATGCGCGCACAAAAGATTACCGTCAAAAGTCCGAACAGGACTAAGGCCAGAAAATTGAGATCAATTTCTTCTCTTTTTCTCATTTTACCTCATCTTTCTTTTGGGGTGCGGCGTTTGTCGTGACATTCGTAATAATAAGTCCGTATGGGTTGCCTTCTGTTCTTAAAATCGTTGCGAGATTTAATATAAGTGGAAAACTAAATGCAGATCGTATCTGTCCCACGGAGATAAGCCTATCCGTATCAACTGTTACGGTCGAGCCATCGGTTTTGCCGTCTATTTTACCGTCTATTTTAATGACCTTTACAATTACCTTTTGACTAATACCACGGTTTGAAAAGTCCTTTTGTTCCTGTTGGCGAAACTTCTCTTCTTCGGGAGACAAGTATCCAGGCATAACCTCCGTATCAGAGTCAAACCTCTGTGAAATAGCTTCTTTTATAAATGATTGAACTTCTTGAGCTGGATGTTGAGTGCCAGAAATACCAGAAAAAGCTTTCGCTATTTTTGAAAAACAGGCTCTTTCAATTATTAGAGGCGGCTTAAGTGCTAATTTGGCTGTCGTCATTGCTAAGGTAAATGCTGTGATGGTTAAAAATCCAACCGACACTTTTAAGGTTAAATTCTGGGCTACAACATCAGCCCACGCGTGAGTGAATCTCATTATAAGCTCCTTTTTAGGGTTTGTTCTTATTTCCAATTTGATTAGGAACTTTTGACTTCTCTTTTAATTGTTCCCGCTCAAGCTTGGCTTTCATCCAACCTGGTGGCTCAGTCGATGGGGGAACCTTGGCGTGCCAGGCTGGTGGTTTTAGGTTTGGATGGGGTTTCTTTTTGGTGGTTGAATCAGTAAATAATCGGCGGTTAATCTTTCCTGCCGCGCCAGAGATAAAATCTGACATTACACTTTTAGTTTTGGCTATACCACTATAGGCATTCTTTGCATGACCCAGGGTATTTGCTACTTGTGACCGTGTGGTTTGTGCAAATCTAAATGGCGCCGCCATTGTAGCACCAGCCACAATTCCTCCAGCAACACCAGCTAAACTTGATAGTCCACCATTTGTTAACGCATGGACTACCATTGGTGTAAGCAAAACTGATCCTGCTAACATCAAATTGAAAAATATTGCGGTAACAAAATTAATATTTTGGCCGGACTCGTTCATTTTACCTAAAGCAGCACTCCAGAGAAGAGTAGCCAGTACCGACCACACCAGTTTCCAGCAACTAATTTCGATTATAGACCTATAGAGAGATTTAGTGGCAGACGAAGTCGCTGGTAACACATACAAAGCAATTAGTAGTGGCGAAAAAACATAAAGCAAAGTCCAACTGAAAAGTAAAAAAGCATCAACTGCGTGAACTGACACATAAAGCAAAAAGAACGTGATAAATGAAATGATCATCATGATTGTGTCTTTAACCGAAACCCAAGACGCGGAAAATTGGCTCATTTTTTCAGCCATTTTTGAAAGCACGAGGTGAAACTGATTTAAGTCTCCCAGCTTCTTTGAAAATGCATCTACGACATTTGCCAAGGTATTACAAACCTCTGGATAGGTTTCTAAAAGAAAAATGGCAATAAAGACCCTGCCGATTAAAACGCTAAAGGAGGGCATCCCACCCAGAGGCCACTTGAAATATTCAATAAATATTCCCAATAAGAAAAAAACAGTAATCAATGAATAAAACAGTGAGTAAAATATATTGTGAATTTGTTTTGCCTGGTCTGCAAGCCAACCCATGTCAGCCATAGTTAAAACCTCGGTATTTGAAAGCTAGTTTGATCATTTTTCATGGCATTAGAGAGTGTTTTTGATTCGTCTAAAAACTGTTTTGTTTCTTCTTTGTCTTTACGGTTTTGAATAGCAATAGCTTGTGCCTGAAGCTTTAGCGCCGTGGCTTGAGCTCTTAGATTTTGATTAAGAATATGAAGCATCACGCCTAATGTTTCTGCCGTTAGTTTTTGAGCACCACCAGGAGACACACTATGACTTGAACTTTTTACCTGCTCTCCAATTCTGTCTATATCCTTTGTGTACTGATATAGTGAGTTATTAAATGTCACAGCTTCTGCCACGGTACGGTCTGCATCTTCTTGAACTTGAGCGTCTTTTGAGGGGGTGACTTGCCCGTAAATGTTTTTCAGTTTTAAAAGTGCGTCTTGATATTTGGTCCAATCCGAATAAAGCCCAGGATCAGCGGCCTTATTCATAGTTTCAAGCAAGTTGAGCGAGTCATTAATTCCTTTATTAATTGTTTCCAGTAACTCTAAGTTCTTTTTGCCTGTGTCAATTATTTTTCCCAGGGCGCTCAGTTGTTCAATCGCGTTTAATAAAAGTTTGCCAAGGACAATTACGTCAGCCCCAAATAAGTCAGCATTAACTTTATTTGGAAAAGAAAATACTAAAAACGCTAAAAAGCTGATTTTAAGTTTTTTCCAATTCATATGGTTATTCACCCTTCTGTCTCATCGGCCTGGATTGATTTTGACGCAGTCACACCTCTGGGATAAGTTTCTGAAAGCACATTTAAAGCACTCAAATTATTTTCTTTGGGATGTTCTTTTAGATAATTTTCTATTGCGGTTAAATCTCTTGGATCTGTTGTGGCGATCCAATACTCAAGCGGAGTTGATTCGACTGCTACAACACACTTATTGTCTTGAGCCATCAAGAAAGCTTCTGAATAAAGACCCCGCTCTTGGTGAAGTGAGGAAATAAGGTTCATTTCATTGTCATTGAGTTGCAAAACTTCTTTGAGGCGAGCTTGATCAGCCCCTTTTTGCATCAAAATCCATTTGATAGATGAGTTGGAAAGTATAGCTCCCGAAACCCTACTTTTTGCAAAGTCATCCATGTTTTGAGAAATCGCAATAACGGCTGCGTAATATTTTCTAAAAGTACGAAAAACTTCAGCTATAAAAGTAGCGCCCGCGTCACTTGCTAAAAGTTTCCAACACTCGTCAAAAACTAAAACCTTTTTAACACTTCTATCTTTCTGCACTTCTCGCCAAACATAATCTGTGATGATAAAAAGGCAGACTGACTGAAGATCTGAAACAGCCTCAAGACCCTTGAGATCAAATGAGACCAGATCCTTGCTAAGCGAAAGATTGGTTGGTCGATCAACAAACCTACCAAAAGGGGTATCCCCACACCATGGCGTTAGTATTCTCCCGAATCGTTTCATTATGGCGTCCGGATGATTCAAAAGGATTTCTCTTAAATGAGAGAGCCTGGGCTCACCTTGTGCATAAACCCGCGAAATAGCCTCTTCCATTTCAGCTCTTTCGAGTCTTGGTAGTCTCGATTCACTATCTTCTTTGGTCATAATTTCAACCAAACTTACTAAAAATTTTATTTTTTCATTAGATGGGACCACTTCCCCCACTGGTAGATCAAAAGGATTGATAGAAATATCAGATGTAATCCCAAGTGGAATATATTGTCCCGAAAGGTGATCGCATAATTTTTTATATGAGCCACCGATATCCACAATAAAAACTTTTGGATTTTCCTTTAAAAGTTGAAGGAGCAAAATATTTGTAAAAAAACTTTTTCCACTTCCTGATCCTCCACTGACTATATGGTTATAATTTGTGAGATCTGGTGCGAATGGATCAAAGCTCACCAGACTTCCCTGCCTAGAGCGTAATAAAATGCTTGGCACTTCGTGTCCGGTCCAGGGTCCATATAAGGGTAAAAAATCAGCGAGGTTTGAGGTTTTAATTCGCTTCATTCGCTCTTTTGCTCTGGCATTCGGGATTGAAAACTCAGAATAAATATCAAAAGCAGCCAGACTTTCTTCCATAGCTTCTGCCCCTGAGAGCGATCTCACCTTATTTAAAGTTTGAGAGACTTGATTTTCTAATTCATCTAGCGACTGAGACCGCAAAAGAACATTGAGAGAGCTATGAAAAACTTTCTCGCCCTGGGCAATCATTTGCTCAAGTAAAGTT
>JACQAU010000319.1 GCA_016194835.1 Deltaproteobacteria bacterium | reverse complement strand
TTTGTTTTGGAAATATATTTTAGGTTATGCAAGGTTGAAATTTTTATTCATCACTTTGGCATCACTTTGTTTCTTACCTGTTTTTAATTGGAGATGTCTATTGGCAGCGCTGCCTGGTTATTTGATGCTTTTTTTAAGTGTTGGAGATAGTCGTGTGAATAAAATTTTTCATTATGCAATAGAGCCTTCCGTCGGGTTATTCTGGGCATTGCCACTGGCGTGTTTAAATTTTGAAAAGTTTTTAAGCATTAAGAATATCAATAAAAAAATTTTTCTTAGTATTTGGATTTGTTTTTGGGGATTTGCAATGTTTGATAGGTCTGAAATTTTTAGAATAAGAAGAAACATTCCTAGCTCTCATCATATGTGGTTGACGAAAGTTTTGCTTCCTAGTTTGAAAGAAAAAACCTGGGCAAGCTCTAGTGCGATTGTTCCACACTTGACACATCTTATGTGGGCACAGGAGTTACCTGCTTTAAAAATAGGTAAAAGTGAAAAGCTGGTAGATTGTGTACTTACGGATGATAATACGCTAATAATAAACGCGTTTCATCTGATTTATCAGTGTAATAATGTGAAAATCTACGAAAGAATTCCAAACACATGCTTAGCACATTTGCCAATGTATTGTGTGAACTAACGCTTATGCGGCTTTTTTTAGTACAGTCTGCCCCAGAATTTTAAGAGTTTCAAGAGCGACGTCTTTTAAACTCTTTTCTGAAATAGCAGCAATCACCCCACGACACGAAGAAAGTTCGCCTACACGAATTAGACTTAACCATTCTTGATGTGTTATTCCAAAAGCTCCACGAATAACATTTCTTGTGCTCATTATGTTTGTCATTGTTGCTGGGGGCGGTAACTCGACAAAACCAGTTTTTACAAACTGATTCCATACATCTGGAACAATGCGGGGTTGCCATTTCAATCCTGTCCAAAGCATAAGCCTTTCACGCGGACTCACAGTAGCAGAGCTTTGAAAATGAGGTATTGCCGAACCACCCGGATCTGGTTGAATTGACAAAAATAAGATATTTTTTACACCTGATTGAAATAAAAATTTTATTCCTAAAGCTAGCGGATCTTTCTGAGTTTCTAATTGCCCCAGCTCCCAAATGACAATTTCAGTGGCTTTTTGTTCTTTATAATTTTTTCTACTACCTCTTTGAATAGATGGTGACGTACCGTTTGTAGTAGAAGCGATTTTGAGAGGAGTTTTTTTTGTTTTCCTGGCTATATCTGGTGGTTTTTCGCCTGGTTTTAGTATTACTTCAAATTCAAATCCTGTCGTATCAGAAACCTGAATATCTATTTCTGATGCACTTACTGCATCATTAGCTGATTTCGCTACTATTGATGTTGCTACTGGATCGGCTTTTTGGTCTAAAGCTATGGGTTGCAATGGCAATCCAGTCGTATGGTCCTCTAGTGGATTTAGCTTCTTTTTATTTAAAAGATCATTCAAGGGAGCAGCTTTTTTATCATTTAAGTGATTGATTTCTATAACAATTTCATTATCATTGCTTTTTGATTTAGTCGAACTCACGGGTTTAAACCTTTCAATGCTTTTTCGGCTATATGGCAATAGATAATTAGAAAATAAAAATTGAGTTAAAAAATAAAGAATAGTAGTTGACGCACTAGATACACCATGATAACCATACTGAGTACTTTAATTGAGGAAAAAGGGAGAGTAAAATATGAGATTGACCTCAAAAGGACGGTATGCCGTCCGAGCAATTTTGGATTTAACGTTTAACTCAAATGGCAGACCAGTTCGCTTGCAAGAAATTTCTGAACGTCAAAGAATTTCTTTGCACTACTTGGAGCAACTTTTTAGGAGACTAAGAAAAGGCTCGGTAGTCAAAAGCGTACGTGGACCAGGTGGCGGATACGTTTTAGCCCGCATAATGGATGAAATTTCTATAAAAGATGTTTTAATTAGCGTGGGCGAAAACATCAATCCGGCGCGTGATCTTGTTGGTACAGGAGATAGTAAGAGCGATACTGTTGAGTTTCTCTTAACAAAAACATATTTTGAAAATCTAGGACAAATCATGCACGAGTATCTTATTACAGCATCAGTTGGCGATCTGATTAGGAAAGCTAAGGGTACTCAGGAATTACCAAAAGCAACGACTAAAGGCGAAGCCACACATGTCCCAGGTGCACAACCTACAGCAGGAGTTCAACCTTCTCCAAAAGCGCGCGATTTATCTTGATGCAAATGCAAATTATCCGCTGTGTTTGAGTGTCAAGAATAATTTAGAACGTTTTATTCATGGCTACCAATCTAATGCGTCTAGTATCCACTGGCACGGTAGAGAATCAAAACGCATTCTAGCTTCATCTAGAGAAGCAATAGCTTCGAGTCTAAACATAGCAGATCAGTCTGAACAACTTTGCTTTACTTCTTCTGGTACTGAATCAAACCAGTTAGCTATTCGTTCAGTTTTAGAACCACTCTGCTTAGCAGGTAAAAACCCTCATTGGATTACAACTACTGTAGAGCATGATAGTGTTTTACAGATGACAAAGTGGTGCCAGGGCAAAGGCATACAGGTTAGTTTTTTACCGGTTGATAAAAATGGAATTCCAGTTATTTCAGCTTTAGATGAACTCATAAAACAAGAAACTGTTTTGCTAAGTACATTATGGGTTAATAATGAAACCGGAGTAATTACTCCTTTAGAGAAAGTTAAACCTTATTTGTCTGGTAAAAACATTTCTTGGCATGTAGACGCAGTGCAAGCATGGGGCAAAATTAAAACCAATATAAATGAACTCGGAGCAGATTTCGTTACTTTTTCTTCGCATAAAATCGGTGGACTTATGGGCAATGGCATTCTTTGGCATGATGCCATTATTTCCCCATTAATTTTAGGATATCAGGAAAAAGGGCGTAGGGGAGGGACAGAAAACCTACTTGGTATCTATGCTGCCGGACTGGCTGCACAAGATATTAATTTAACAGATTTTACAGCTAAGGTTTTGCCATTGCGAGAAAGATTGCAATCAGAAATTTGTAAGAAAATTCCTGGCGTAATAATCAATGGTGAGGGAGTTGCCAGAATAGCAAATACTTTAAACATTAGTTTCGATAACATAGATAGCGAAAGCCTGGTAATGGCTTTGGATTTAGAAGGTTTTTCTCTCAGTGCGGGGTCAGCATGTTCAAGTGGTACACTTAAACCATCTCATGTTCTTTTAGCTATGGGTAGATCAAAGGCTCATGCATTGGCTTCGCTTAGGGTTTCGTTATCTTGCTCGAATACCTGGAATGAGTTAGAAAAATTTATAAATATTCTTGAATTAGTAGTAAAACGTATACGAGAGCTGAAGGAGGAAAAAAGTGACCCAGAGTAACCAAAAAGTGTTAGTAGCTATGAGTGGTGGCGTAGATAGCTCAGTAACAGCCGCACTCTTAAAAAACCAAGGCTATGATGTCATTGGTGTTCATATGAATCTGCGTGATACCAATCTTGCAAATTTTGGAAGTCGTTGTTGTTCGCCAATAGATGCTAATGACGCAAGACGTGTGTGTGATAAAATTAATGCACCTTTTTATATAATTAATACAGAAGAAGTTTTTAGAGCAAAAGTAATAGATTATTTTATACACGAATACTTGCAGAGTCGAACACCAAATCCATGTGTAGAATGTAATAATAAAATTAAATTTAATTACTTATTTCAAAAAGCTGAAGAATTAGGCTGTGATCTGGTAGCAACAGGGCATTACGCACAAGTCGTTCAAGATACCGTTAGTAACTCATCTCGTTTATTTAAGGCTGTAGATCCACAAAAAGATCAAAGTTACTTTCTTTTTGGACTTTCACAAAAGGCACTACAGAAAACTCTTATGCCATTAGGAGGGATTCCTAAAAAAATGGTAAGAAAGTTAGCTGAAGAGTTTGGATTAGCTGTTGCCACGAAAGCCGATAGTCAAGAAATATGCTTTATAGAAGATGAAGGCTACAAGGCTTTTTTAGAAACTCAGGTAGCTCCGTCATTAAGACCACGAGGTTCAGTGCAAACTAAAGATGGCACATATATTGGCGAACATGACGGGCTTTATCGATATACAATAGGTCAGCGCAAAGGCCTGCAACTAACCGTAAAAGAATCTGAGCAATATTTTGTAATTGGTTTTGATACAAAAAGACATGTTCTCATTGTAGGATCAGAAAAAGATTTGTACCAGAGCGCATTAACAGCTGAAAAAATAAACTGGATTAGGCCACCTAAAGGTATACAAGCTTTTTCGTGTAAGGCAAAGTTTTATAGAAAAAAGCGGTCCTATAGAGCATATTTAGAGTATATTTAATGAAATCCTACCTTATTAAAACTTTTGGGTGTAAAGCAAATTATTTTGATAGCCAGTTTATCGAAAGTGAACTTGTCAAACATGGTTGGACCAAAGCTTCTTTTGAGCACCCAAAAACTGAAGAAGTAAGTCTCTGTATCGTTAATACTTGCACAGTCACTGATACAGCAGACAAACAAAGTGTTAAAACAGTTAAAAAACTATCAACACTTTATCCACAGGCAAAAATATTGGTAGCTGGTTGTTCTGCTGAAGTTAATCCAGAAAAATATCACAAAAAAAATAATTTTATTTTAGGTAACAAAGGTAAAAATAAAATTATACAAACTTTAAATCGCGACTTTCATCCCGTTGGAGTTCAAGAATTTTTATCTAGACACCCCATGGATCGTGAATGGCCATTGGTACAAGACACTTTGTTTCCTCCTGAGTTTATTTATAAAGATAGCACAGCTAGAGCTAGGGTTTTCCTTAAAATTCAAGAAGGATGCAATGCCTTTTGTACATTTTGTATTATTCCATATGGACGAGGACCAAGCAGAAGTTTAGCTATTGCTGATGTCATTAGTTATATAAACTCACTCGTGCAAAATGGAACTAAAGAAATTGTTTTAACAGGCACTAATTTAGGTGATTACGGAAAAGACTGGGCCAAGCAATCTAAACTCTTAGAACTTTTACAAACTATTTGTAGTGAGACTAAATTAGAAAGACTTAGAGTTAGTTCATTAGATCCATTGGATATAAATTCTAAAATGTTAACTTGGGCAAGAACTGCACCTAAGTTTTGCAATCATTTTCATGTTTCGCTTCAGAGCCCTTGCTCAAAAATACTAAAATTGATGAAACGTAAATATACAGCTCAAGATGTTCATAAATCACTTTGTAGTATTTCAAAATTAGCTGACAATGTAGTGGGGGGAGTGTTTATAGGAATGGACATAATTACTGGATTTCCAGGAGAGACTGAACAAGATTTCGATTGGACCGTGCATGCCCTAGAGTACTTACCTTGGACTAGGCTCCATGTCTTTCCTTATAG
>JACQAU010000318.1 GCA_016194835.1 Deltaproteobacteria bacterium | reverse complement strand
GGGTATAATGGCATATTAGATTCACTGATAGAACTTATTGCTAGTCAATTTAGCAAAATTGTATTTCAAGATTCCGATCAAGATAGAATTAAAAATTTTATTGTGCCTCATTTGTCCTATTTATCTGATCGAGCATTAGAAATGGTTGTCAGAAGACTTAATCTAAAAAATCCAGATCAAATTATTAATGAAGTAAAAAAAGAGAGAGAAAAAAAACGAGAAAAAGCAACTGAAGCAAAAACTGCAGAACCAAAAACTCCTGATGATATACAGGTTAAACCAGCAGAACCGAAGTAATTAGTAAATCGGTCTTTCAATATAGCGAAAAAGAAAAATTCTGCTGTAGTCTGTGTAAAGAAAGCTCAGTTTCTCACTGTTCTTAACACGTTGAGTGTGATAAGAATGCTCCATATATGTACAGAAAACCGCCCATTGTATATCGGGGCTCAGTCAAAAATGTTTTAGGTCCTTTGAAAATCAAAAACACCAGAGCTTTTGTTTTTGAATATACTGATGACTTCAGTGTTTTTGATTGGGGAAAAATGCCAAATCCTATACCACAAAAAGGACATGCCCTAGCTATTTTAGCTGCCTGGTTTTTTGAGAAACTTAACACCCCGGGTAATTGGAAAAATTTTTTTCAAACACAAACTGCAAAACTGCTCATAGAACATTCGCCTTTTCAACCGGAATTAAAAAAAGAAATAAGTGCTCTAAAAACCAAGGGTTTAAGAAATCATTATCTAGGTGTTTTACAAAACACTAAAAGTATTTTGTTAGATAAACTAATTACTCCCACACGGTCCATTATTGTAGAATCTGTTGAAGTCAAAAGACCTGCACATGGAGTTTTGCTGGGGCGAACGTTGTATGATTATTCACAAACGCAGGAAACCGGAAAACCAAAACTTATTCCGCTTGAAGTCGTTTTTCGTTTCGGCTGTCCTGAAGGGAGTTCTTTGTTAGAAAGGTTAAATAAAAATCCATGTTTTTTTGAGGAATCTGGATTTCCTAATTATAAACCTAATGAACATTGGAGTTTTCCTTTTTTAGAACTTTTTACAAAACTAGAATCTAAAGACAGACCCCTATATCTCAGCGAAGCTTTGGCTATTTCAGGGCTTAGTATAAAACAGTTAAAGGACATTTTTATAAAAACTAGCCTGGTTGCTGGTTTCTTGAAAGAAGAATTTTTGAGCCTAGGTTTAGAACTCATGGATGGAAAATTGGAATGGGCTACGGATCATAACCAAAAGCTAATGTTAGTAGACGCGGTTGGCATTGACGAACTCCGTATTTTAAAAGACGGTACACAGCTTTCAAAAGAATTTTTGAGAGTTTTTTATAGACAAACTCAGTGGTTTCAGAACTTGCAAATCGCAAAACAAGAAGCAATCAAGCAAGGTCAGGCTAATTGGAAAAAACTTGTCAGTCTCAAGCCACCAGAATTGCCTCATGACAAGTTAGAACTAGCAAGTCAGATTTATCAGGTATTGACCAATGAACTCACGAAAAGGCCTTGGTTTCAAGACGTGTGGACACTTGACGTGTTGGTTCAAAAACTAAGAGAGGCGCAAGCTCAATGAGTACTGTCTTAATTGTTGGTGGAGGAGGCAGGGAGCATGCGCTGGCATGGAAAATGTCTCAATCTCCTAAAGTAAAACATATAATAGTAGCCCCAGGCAATGATGGCTTTCCGACAGCTTGGGAACGAGTTCCGTTTTCTTCGCATCCAAAAGATTTTGTGAGTCTAGCAAGAATTGCAAAAGCTAAAAATGTAGATTTAGCAGTAATTGGCCCGGATAATCCGTTAGCAGATGGCATAGTCGATGTTTTAGAGTCAAGTGGTGGAATTTTAACTTTTGGACCTAAAAAAAAAGCAGCACAAATCGAAGCAAGTAAGGCCTGGGCAAAAGATGTGATGCAAAAAGCCAACGTGCCAACGGCACGGTTTTGGATATTTGATGTATTGCAAGAAGCAGAAAAGTTTTTAAATTCACGCTTTAGAAAAACTCAACATTTGGTTATTAAGGCTGACGGTTTGGCTTTCGGAAAGGGAGTTCGGATTTGCCAGACATTGCAGGAAGGATTGCAAGCTGCCAAAGATTTATTTCCTATTTCTAAAAAACTTGTGATCGAAGAATTTTTAGAAGGCGAGGAAATATCGTGGATGGCGTTTTGTGACGGTACACGAGCATCACTTTTAGAGCCGGCACGAGATTATAAACGGCTTTTAGATGGTAATTTGGGTTTAAATACTGGTGGCATGGGTTCTTTTAGTCCAGTGTCTGGAACTCAAGAGTTATCTACACGCGTTTTGAATGACGTTTTTTTACCAACACTTAAGGAACTGGAAAAGCGGGGTTGTCCGTTTAGAGGATTACTGTATGCTGGTCTAATGTTTCAGCCGGAAACGAAAAAGTTTTGGGTGTTGGAGTTTAATTCTCGTTTTGGTGATCCTGAAACACAGGTTTTGCTTCCACGTATGGAAGGTGATTTGTTCTCATTGTGCATGGCTTGCGCAAAAGGTGATTTGAGTTCAATGCCCGCGCTTGTTCCATTTTCTAAAACCTATGCAGTTTATGTAGTGGCTTGTGCGCCTGGTTATCCAGCAAAGCCAGAGCACGGACTCAGGATTTCCGGTATGAACGAATATGTTCAATCGCCTGTTTTTCCTCGTTATTTTTTTTCAGGAGTTCAAAAACAAAATAACAATAGTACTTTTGTAACGCATGGAGGAAGGGTTTTTGGAGCGTTGGGTACTGGTAATTCTTTAGTACAAGCAAGACAACAGGCTTATGACTTTTTGACAAAACTTAAGTTTCACAAAATGCATTTCCGTAAGGATATTGGGGAATAGCGAAGATATGAAAAAAACCGCAATCTCAGTTTTTGCATCTGGTAGGGGGAGTAACTTTCAAGCTATTTGCGAGGCTATTAACGCTAAGAAATTAGACGCCAAAGTAGTTTCACTGATTTCAGATCAACCCGATGCTCAAGTTATTGGATTAGCTAAAAAATTTCAAATTCCTTGTTTTGTAATTCCTAAGAAAAAATCGCAATCACGCGAAGAGCATGAGTCAGAAATATTAGCACTTTTAAAAATTCACGCCCCTCACTTTATTGTGTTAGCTGGTTATATGCGCGTTTTGTCTCCATTATTTTTAAAGGCATGGTATTCTGAGCGAGGGTATTATCGGGTAACTAATATTCACCCCTCTCTTTTGCCAGCTCTGCCTGGGCAAAGTGCATATGCACAAGCCTTTAATTTTGGATGTAAGATCACAGGTGTTACAGTTCATTTGCTAGATGAATGTGTAGATACGGGACCTATTTGTGCTCAAGAGGCTTTTGAGATTGCTGATGCAAAATCTATTTTGGAAATTGAACAAATGGGGTTAAAACTGGAACATAGACTTTATCCAGAAACTTTGAGTTGGATTTTGAAAGAAAAATTTGAAATAAAAATGCGGGAGGGTAGAACTTGTGTTTGCAAGGATTGAAGTAGCTGTGTGCGAGCGTACCCAGACTACGTCGAGAGTAAATGTTATAGATCCGCGTGCACAAGGATATTTGAGGAAATTAGAGCTTGTCTCGCCACAAATTGCTAGACATGTTAGGTGGGCAAGGCTTTTAGATATTTATTGGATCGAACTTCCTGTTTCTCGAGAAGAGTTTATACCAGCCGCGGTTGAAATTTTATGGGATCCTGTTTTGCAATGGCTATTTAGTGGAAATTTGATTCCTGCGGCAAGTGGCTCGCACGGTACATTATTGGATTTGCTCGAAGTGGCTCCTCACCGTCCCGGAGTATTTTATGCTATCGAAAAACGTCTAAGAGCTGGTGTAACTGATAATGTGGGAAACACTTGTTTAGAAGCTTTTGAAATATTATTGGGTAAAAAACTTAGTGGAGCTAGGGCGGCAAGCGGAAGCATGCTTATTTTAGAAGGGCCACAATTAAATGAAGATCACTTGCGCAAAGTGGCAAAAGATTTATTTTGTAATGATCTTATTGAAACTTGGACTGTGTTCTCAGAAAAAGAACTCCTTAGTAATGATCGCTTTCACCAAGAACGAATTAAAAGAGATTTTCCCAGAATGTTTTTAAAACCTTCTGCTCAAGTAGAAACTTTTCAGCTGCAAGACTTTAAGGATCAAGAACTTTTAAAGCTAAGTGAAAAACGTCTTTGGGCTCTATCTATTGACGAAATGAAAGCAATTAAAAAATATTTT
>JACQAU010000012.1 GCA_016194835.1 Deltaproteobacteria bacterium | reverse complement strand
TTGAGTGCAAGACTGGCGAAAAGCACGCGAGTGCAGCGTGTTATTACTTTAGGCAAAGAACAAATATTAAGCAGTTTTATCAGGTGCATTTAGGTACTTCTGATTTTGGAGATGCGATGAGCTCGGTTCGTGTTTTGCCGTTTCTAAAGTTTTGCAAGATTTTAGAGTTGCCTTAGATAGGTAGTGTTATTATGCGGCGCAGCTCGTATTTGTTTAAAATTATTAATTTTTTCTTGTTTTTTAGTATTGTTTTTTCAGCAATGTAGATTACAATAATGATAAAAGTATTTTAATTTATTTATTAAGAAAATTTTAGGGGGATCAAGAAATGGCAAAAGTTATCAATTATGTCCGCAATAAATGGGGTTTTACATTGGTTGAGCTGATGGTCGTAGTAGCAATCATTGGTATTTTAGCAGCAATTGCAATTCCGAATTTTAGAACTTATCAAGCTAGAGCAAGACAGAGTGAAGCGAGGCTTGCTTTGGCTAATGTATTTACAGCAGAAAGCGCATTTAGCGTTGAAAATACTACTTTTTCGTCCTGCATAGCTACAATAGGAGTTGGTGTAGATAATGCAAATACATTTTATACATTTGGATTTAATGCAGGAGCGGTGGGTACCGTAGTTTGTGGTAGTGGCGGCGGTTGGGTTTGCAACACAACTAATTTTGGAGTAGCAGCTCCAGGGGTTGCCGAATGCCCTGCCAATAATCAAGGTTCGCCTATGAGTAAATTTGCTACAATTGCTAAAAGTGGTGCACTTACGGAAGGACTTAATTTTTTTGGAGCGACTAAATCCGCCTCTGGTGCTCCAACTGCATTAGCAGATTTAGTTCCTCCAGCTAATCCAGCTTCTGCTCCCCCTGATCCTGCTGGTACCGCAATAACTAGTGCAGCTTTTAGAGCGGCAGCTGCAGGTCGTGTTACGTCTGTAGGAGCCACTATAGATATATGGACCATTAATCAGCAAAAAGTATTACAAAATATTCAACCAAACCTATAAACAGACCACTTAAGAAGCTGCGTATTTTTATACTATATCTCCGCTCCATTCTATGTATATGTGTTAATATTGCCTTTTATTAAGTTGTTTGAGAAATATCACAAATCTGGAAATAAAAAAGTCGCCATTTCAGATGTGATTTTTAAGTACAATGGCCCATAAATAGAAGGTGAGTGACAGAGCTCGCTCTTTAGGGTTTGTCTAATTAGTTGACTGGCCTGTCTTGTCTTGACATGGCAAATGTCTTTGATTTCTTTTCTTTCGACTTTCCCTTGTCTAAAAACTCTCTCTATTATTTTGGCTTTCTTTTTTGATAAAAATCCTGACTTTAGTTTGTAAGCAAGATATCCGAGAAATCTTTTCTCAATTTCACTGAAATTTAAGACTTCTTTCATGTATTTTACTTGATCTATGCAAGCTTTTAGAAAAAATTTGCAATATTTTATGAGATCTTCTTCAGAGAGAGGCCCTCGACCATCCAAGTCGTTTCTTCTGGGCAAATCAGCGAGTGCTAAATAGGTATCATAATCACTTCGGTTTCTGGCAAAAGCTCTCGTTACATTCCAGAGAAGATGCGAGTTTAAACCTATTTTGTAGCTATAGGCAGTTGTAAAGAGTCTTGCCACCCGTCCATTTCCATCTTGAAAGGGATGTAACCACAAAAATCTGTGATGAGAAGTCGCTAGAGCAAGTACCTTATCGTTAAGAGTTAAAGAATCTGGATTTAAGGTTTCATTGAAATGAGTTAAATAAATTTCAATTTCATCTTGTGTCTGAGGAGGAGTGTGAAGGCCTACTTGTACAGGTTTGCTTCGCAATTGTCCGGGTTGAATTGCAATTTTTTTGTCACTTTGAGTTAGTGTAAATTTCATTTCGTCTGGGAGGAGCTCATAAAACTCTTTGTGTAACCAGCAAAGAAATTCTTTTGAACAAATATTTTGTTTTGGATTTGCTTTTAAAAGTTTAATCATTTTTTTTTGTACTTGAATATGTGCGATATGTTCTAATTGAAAATTTCTCAATGTCTTGTTTCTTGAATATTTATTTTTCAAGGCATTTTCTATGTCTATGAGCTTAGAAGGATTGCCTTCCATTGAGTTGGTGTAGTAACTATTTGTTTGATATAAAAAAATCTCAACAGCTTCTAAAAAAAATGGATTGGGACTCATTTGCCCTAAATTTGTAGCTGATAAAATAAGACGAGAAACAAGCTCTTCGAGTTCGGAATCCCATTTTTGGACTGTTACAGGGAACACAGTTTTATTATCTAATAAAAAGTAAAAAAATGCTAGATTAAAATGCTAGTTATATATTGTATAACTAGCTGTAATTTAAGTATAATTTTGTTAGTATTGTTTTTTAATATTATAAAAAATGCTACATAAACCATCAACAGTGTTGCACTACAACTCCGTTCCATAGAGCTTTTAAGAAACTGCTCCAATGCATAATCGATACCCCCTTGTGAGATCATATAGAACTTAGGAGCTAAAAATTATTTGCTCTGTGACCTAAGACAATAGATTCTACAGAAAGATCCTCATCTAAATCTTCCCAATGAATGCCAGTTCCACCAGCGATAAAGCGAAATTTTTCTAATTGTTTCTTATTAGCTTTTGCTAGTCGAGGATAAAACTCCAAGGGTGTTCTCACTTCCCTGCCATCTGTCAGGGTGAGGCAAATCATATCATCCTTAAAACTCACCTCAACAGCCACAGACTCATATACTTCTAATTTTTTTGCTAAAGTACTCATTCCATTTTTCCTCAATAATTCACGAAACCCTTGCTTGCTAAAAATTGTTGGCATCGCGCTTCTTTATACCTGGTTCGAATAAATTTGACTATGGTAGAGCCGATCAGGTTTGGATAAGAAAATGTCCTGAATTTTTGTTGGTACTCGATTGTACCCGCCGTAGCGGTCTACCACAAGTTAAAAATCCCAGTTAAAGCTAAGGGATTCTAGTTTTATATAGAACTTATGAGTTGTAACTGTGTGAACAGAAGTTAGACTACATCTTCATGTCCCATGGCATAGCGCAGTCTAATGTTGTTAAAAGAACACATGAGTTGTAATTGTATGAACAGAGGTTATACCACATCTCCGCTACAAATTGCTGCATATGACCACAAATGTCAAAACTGTTGTTTGAAGTCATTGCTATGTGTAATTGCTGATATTTTCAATTGAGGTTGCTCTTATATATTGTTAAACTAATTTCAAATGATTTCACAAGATGTTATTTATGAAGTTAAAGAGCGTCTTATTCAAGCGGCAAAGCCGAAAAAGATTATTCTTTTTGGATCATACGCTAGCGGCAATCCAAACTTTGATTCTGATTTGGATATTATGGTTGTTGAACAATCGGTCAGTAATAAATTTCAAGAAATGATTCATTTAAGACGTGCATTGAGAGGTTTAAAAATCCCAGTAGATATAGTGGTTATAGCTATGCATGAATATGAGAAGCGATCCACGGTTCCAGGAACTATTTATTATTGGGCAAAAAAGGATGGAAAAATTTTATATGAAGAAGCAGCCTAAATTTTTTGAAATTAATAAATTATTTAAAAAAGCTTCTGAAGATGAAATTATTTTAACTAAACACCTAAATGATAAAGAAGTCTCGGATTCGATTTGGGGTTTCCATGCTCAGCAAGCTGTCGAAAAGATATTAAAAGCGGTTTTAACTTTTTATGAAGTTGAGTTTCCGAAAACACACGACCTTACTGCGCTTGCTGAATATTTTCAAAGTAGTAATATTGTGTTGCCTTTTTTAATTGATGAACTTGAAACTCTTACGCCTTACGCTGTGACCATGCGGTATGACGATGAAATAGAAACAGAAATTGACAGACAGGGAGTATACAGATTTATTATTAGCATTCGAAGCTGGGCTGAAAAAATAATTCAAAATTAAGCGCACCTCGTACAGAGGTATAGGTTGCTCTTTAAAATCCAGTCGCGAGAGGGTTGTTGGCAAGCGGTGCAAGTTGGTAACAGGAACTCGCGCAGCACTGGACAATAATCAACATTGATGAAAGCTTCAGATAAGGCATTTGGTTGAAGGCGACAGCGGTAAGTGGGCAGGATTAGGATACGTCCCCCGACAGGTGCAATGCGGAACTGAGCACGGAATCTTTCTTGAATGTTCCCAAGACGGATATTTCTTTCGGCGCGTACACGTTCAAGCTTTGTTTCGAGCAAATCAAGTGAGACTGGCTTTCCTTGTCGTTCTTTTTCATGAACCACGCGTTTTTGTAGGTCCTCTTCCAGACGATCGTAATAGATAATCGCCTTGTTCATTTCTTCATTTTGTACCCTAGTAATCTCAATTTTAAATTCCTCTTGAAAAGCTTTTTCTGAAACTCCATCATGCTTCTTTTCTTTAAAATTAAAGACAAGTTTTTCCGGCATTGAAAAGTGACGCAAGACTTCAAATTCACCGAGCCTTGAATGCAAACGTTTTAAATAAGATTCTGGCTGATTCAAGAATCTTCCTTGTTGGTCTTGTAGAAAATGTTTCAACTTGTTTCCAAGATTTGCTGCTTCAAATCCAAATAGATAAACAGAGTGAATCCAGACCCGAGAAAACTGCTCTTGCTTCGTCAGTTCAATTTTAGATGGACGTAGTGTAAACACAGAATAGAGTTTCTCGGTGACTCGCTGGGGCTGCGCTTCTTTGCGGGGCCTAAGTTCAATGATATCAATGGATATGTGATCCAAAACGTGGTTGGCAAAGTTCAAGATCAAGGGATGTGCAAGTCCAATATGTGGAAGATCATTACTTGCATGTTCTGCAAACGGTGTAACGCGATCCAGTTTTTCGGTGCTATGGCCTAATCCCAATTTGGATTGGAATATGTTTTCAGGAAGCGCTAATTCAAACGTTTGGCCATGTGTTTCGCAGATGCCGCCCGCATATTCCACGGCTTGTGGTAAAGTGGTAGCAATCAGATTTTCTGTTTCACCTAGATCTGGTTTTTCATGCCAAAGCGAAATATTATTGTCTGCTGGATTCATGAGAAAACCACTTCATCGAGCTGCTGTATTTTTTCGATTCTGTTTTTTGCGCAAAGTAACTCTGCTGAAATGTTGGCCATTTTTTCTCGAAAAGAATCAAACGACTCGCTCTTAAGCCACAGATCACCTAATTGTTCTTCGAAACTTTTTTCATCTTCGATTTCACCTAAGATAGTGGAAAGCTCACCCACCACGAGTTCAAACAAGTTGAGCTTGCGGTCCAAAAGATCGAGCAAAACTTCTTCAACTGATCCTTGGCTGCATAGATTCAGGATCGTTACCGTGTCTTTTTGCCCAAACCGATGGAGTCTACCCATGCGTTGCTCAAGTCGCATCGGATTCCATGGGATATCAAAGTTTACCAAGTGATGGCAAAATTGGAGATTCCTTCCCTCGCTTCCTGCATCCGTTGAAATCATAAGCCTAGCACTTTGTTGAAATTTGACTATCTCTTGATCACGGAACCTCTGGTCTTGTCCGCTTACGATTTGAGCTATTTTGAAAATACTATTGAAATGCAGTACCAGGGCACGATGTGTTTCAATAAACTGGGTAAAAACTAAGATCTTCTCGCCGGGATTTTTGTTCCAAACATGATCAATATATTTTTCTAAAAATCCGATCTTGGAGGCACTGGGTAGATCAGTATTCTCGGTTATTATTCCCAGTTTCTTTAAAAGTGGGAGGGCTGTGGTTGGAAGGCTTCCCATCATTCGTTGGGTGGTAAGTGTGGTCATCCGATTCAAGTTTCTTTTCTTAAGCGTTTTACTGATATCAGCGTAAAATATTTGTTCAGCATCTTTAGGAGTCACTATAGTGGTTCGAGCTTGTCGCGGCGGTAATTCGAGGCCAGTTTCTGCTCGGGTATTGCGAATCATGACATCTGAGACGAGGTTTTTTAACTCCGAGACATTTCTAACAGAAAGACCATGGGTTCCTTTTTCTACAAACCTCGTCTTAAACTCTTGAGCTGTTGAGAGTTGGCCTGGTTTTAGGAGAGTAATGAGATTGAAGAGGTCATCGATTGAGTTTTGAACTGGAGTAGCAGTTAAAAGCAAGAGATATTTGCTTTTGAGGCGACTGACCAGTGTCCAGAGCAAAGTGTTGCGATTTTTCATGTGGTGGGCTTCGTCCACAATAATGAGATCAAACATTCTTTCAGATAAAAGTTCAGCATGAGAGCAACGCTTTGCCATCGCGGTGGATGCTATAATAATTCCTAATTTTTGCCATTCCTCTGTCGTACCAGAACGAACGATATGGGAGGGAATAAAGAATTTTGATTCCAGTTCTTCCTGCCATTGCGAAAGAAGACTTGGTGGTGTCAAGATCAAAACGTTTTTTGCCATAGATCTGATCATGGTTTCTTTCAGAATAAGACCGGCCTCTATGCTTTTTCCAAGGCCCACTTCATCGGCTAGAATTGCACGGCCTTTCATGCGGCCTAGAGCACGTCTTGCCGTATCGGTCTGATAATCAAGTTTTTCAATTTGAACTAGTGAAAGGCAAAGCAGTTCATCAAAACCTGCTACCATTTTCAAAAAAACCGCATTCATTGCAGTATCGAGGCTGAGGAGAGAGTCAGGGCAAATTTTACCAGAACTAATAGCGACTAATTTTGAATGAAAGCTATTGGATACATTAAGTTTACGTTTATTTTTACCTATTGTAATTTCTTGTTGTATAGACATCAAAACACCTATAACAGATTTGTCTCAAAAGAAAAACTCTCGTGAAAGAGAGTAGTAAAATATTTTTCTGTGTTTCTTTTTGGCTTATATATGATTCAGTTGGTTATTGTTCGAAATCATAAAAAATGTTAGATCCAGTTTAATGCTTTCAAACCTTGACTTCTCCCGGTATATTTTCACGAACGATCGTCTCTAAGCGCGCTATTTCTTCGGAACTAAGCATGTAAAAAAACTTTTCGCGCTTAGCTGTACTTAAATGGCCATTATTTTGGATGCAAAATTTTATAAACTGATCGAGTTTTTGATCTGACATATCAACAGTTTCTTGTAAGCGTTTTTTTGTACGATCGTAATGTACAATAAAATCGAGTTCCAATAAAAAATCAGTATCTATTGTTTCACTTAAAAAGCCAAACAT
>JACQAU010000299.1 GCA_016194835.1 Deltaproteobacteria bacterium | reverse complement strand
GCATCTCGGTGCTTTCGCTACGGTTTTAAATGCAAAATCTCGGTTTAAGATAGAGTCTATTTTAGTGCGTTCCCCTAATTGGATTGGTGATCAAGTTTTATCCTTTCCTTTTTTTTATCACTTAAGAAAACTCTATCCAAAAGCATACATCACGGCTGTATGTGTGGATTGGGTCCAAGATATTCAGTTTAAGGATTTAGTTGATGAAGTGTTTGTATTGCCACGCCCTTATAAAAACACATGGCCAGGAAAATTTATTGAAAAATTTGAAATTTTAGAAAATGCCTCCAGACAGTTAAAAAGTATTAGAAACTATGATTTGGCTATTATTTTACCAGGGTCTTTTTCTGCAGCTTGGTTAGTGTTTCGAGCAGGCGCGAAAAAACGAATTGGCTATGGGGGGGATGGAAGGAGTTTTTTACTCAATGACAAGCGCTATCATAAAAAACATGAAAAAATCCACAGAGCTCAAGCATTTTTAAATCTTTTAGAAGGTCTAGTGAATTTTAAAGCTGAAAATACTTTCCCAGGTGAGTTCTCTTTTTTTGATCCTATAAAATCGTGGCGTAATGTCGTGCCTTTGGAGCCTCCTGTAAAAAATTTTTGGGTCTTGGCGCCTGGATCCCAGGCTACCTCAAGGATGTGGCCAGCAGAGTATTTTCTTAAACTTTCTATGCTCATTTATGAGCAAACTCATATAAAAGGTGCTATTGTTGGCGGTGAGAACGAAGTTTCAATTGCAGCATGGCTTTTAAAAAATGGGAATAACTGTTTTTTAGATTTTACTGGTTGTGGAAGCGTAACATCTTATTGGAAATTATTTCAATACGCTACATTCACAGTTTCTAATGACTCCGGTCTAGCTCATATGTCCTCTTTGTGTGGTTCTAGGGTTTATATTGTTTGGGGTGGAGGAAACCCTATACATACTCGACCACTTGGGCCAGGATTGATTTATATTAATTCACGCAGTGTGGATTGTTGGCCTTGTGAAAGAAATATCTGTTCAAAAAAGGGAACTGAAGAACTACAGTGTCTAAAAGGCATACACCCAGAAAGTGTCTTTAATGAAATTAAAAAGCATGGGCTTTTAGAGAAATATAAATGACTAGCGCAAAGATAAAAAATTTAACAGATAATATTAAAGATCGAATACAACTTTTAGTTGTGTGCCTTTCTCATGCATGGGGGGGGCTGGAGCATGTAGCAGTTGGAGACGCACTAGAATGTGGGAGTTTAGGGCTTAAGGTTTCTTTTTTATGCGCAGAGGGGAGTCCGGTGCATGAATACTTGGCGCATCGCAAAGAATTAAAGGTTTTACCGTTGTCATTTATGCCTCGAAATCTTTTTGATCTATCATTACGTAAAGAATTGCATCATTACTTTGCAGAAGGCATAAATTTTATTCATACCCATCAAACCGCATATTTGGGTTCAATACTGCCTTGGATGTGGGGATATCCCCATATTCCAGTTTTTGCAACTCGGCATATTTTAAGCAATCATAGGAAAAAAAACCCATTTCATCGCCTTCTTTATAAACGATTAGATCTAATGCTAGTTGTGAGTCAGGGAATTAGACAAAATATTTTACAAACCCATCCCCTAAAAGAATCCAAAGTAAAGGTTATTAATTTAGGCTTGGATTACAATAGGTTTGATCCTGAAAAAGTGAATGCAAGGGAGCAGAGGAAAAAATGGGACGCAAATGATAATACTCTTATGATTGGCCTAGTGGGGCGTATTGATCCTGCCAAAGGGCAAGAGACTTTTATAAAAGCAGCCGCCGGACTTATGAAAAATATAAGAAGAAGTGAAAATCTTAAATTCGTAATAGTAGGCGAAGAAACATTGGGTCGCACCAAAGGCTATTTGGCGCAATTAAAAGAAATGGTCTCCCTGTTTTCACTTAATGATTACTTTATTTTTGCTGGCTATCAAAAGAACATTCCTGAAATTATGCGCGCTTTCGATATCTTAGTTATGCCATCAAGACAAGAGGCTTTTGGTTTAGTATCAATCGAGGCAATGGCTATGGAGTGCCCCATTGTCATTTCTTCTGGCGGAAGTGCCTATGAAATCGTCGGGGCAGAGCAAGAGTACGGGCTTTTAGTAAGACCAGAAGACCCCTTTGATTTGCAAAAAAAATTGCGATTTTTGATAGATAACCCCATAGAAAGAGCAGAAATGGGACATCGCGCTAGACAGTTTGTCGTGCAGCATTATGACAGAAATGTGAGAGTTTTAAGACACTTGGAACTTTATGATTGGGGATTAAATAAAAGAGGAATTTAACTATTTGAACAGATAATGGTTGACAAATAGGCTAAAACTTCTCTATATCTTCAACTCACGGAGTCTTTTTTATAAAACTACGGGTAACGTTAGGAGAGAAAGGTATGAATTATAGTTATGGTAAATAAGCAAACTTCTGATTCCAGTACGTCTAAAAAACATGGTATACCAACGAATCAAAACTGGATGCAAGAATTTTTAACAAACGAAGAAACAGAAGAGATAAAAAAATCTAATGGGCAATCTCATGTACAATACAATGATGAAAATTTTGCTGATCTTTTCGAAGCCTCACAGAAGCAAAGAGAAATAAAAGAAGGCGAGGTTATCGACGGCATTGTAGTAAATATTGGTTCTGAATTTGTCACAGTAGATATTGGATTTAAGTGTGAAGGTTTAGTTCCGGTTAACGAATTTAAAAGTGCAAGTGGCCAGGTCGCAATACAGGTAGGTGACACTATACCTGTTTATTTAGAGCGAATAGAAATTGAAAGTGGATATTTGCTTTTATCAAAAGATAAAGCCGATATTATTAGAGCATGGGACGAAATTTCTCAAGCATGCGAGAAAGATCAACTTGTTGAAGGCACTGTAATCTCAAAAGTAAAGGGTGGCTTGTCTTTTGACATTGGAGTGAAGGCTTTCTTGCCAGGCAGCCAAATCGATACAAAACCTGTCAAAGGGCTAGATCGTTTTGTTGGTAAAAAACTGAAATTTAAAATTATAAAATTTAATAAGAAAAAAGGAAACATAGTTTTATCTAGAAAAGCCGTTATTTCTCAAGAGCGGGAAATACAAAGAGCGGAGACTTTGTCTCACATTGAAGAAGGCATGGTAGTTAATGGCACTGTAAAAAATATTACAGAGTATGGTGCTTTTATTGATTTAGGTGGGATGGATGGACTTCTTCATATTACAGATATGTCTTGGGGAAAAGTCAAGCACCCAAGCGAGGTTTTCTCTGTTGGCAGTGAAATTAAAGTCAAAATCTTAAAATATGACCGGGACAAAGAACGAGTTTCTTTAGGACTAAAACAAGTGCTGCCAAATCCTTGGGATGAAGTTGAATTTAAGTATCCCATTGGTAAAACTGTAAAAGGCAAGATTATTAGCTTAAAAGAATATGGCGCATTTTTAGAGCTAGAAGATGGGGTAGAAGGTCTAATTCATGTTTCAGAAATGTCGTGGACGGAGAGGATTAAGCACCCATCAAAGGTATTGAATGTAAATGATATGGTTGAGTGTAAGGTCTTAGAAATTGACACAAAAAATAAACGTATTAGTCTAGGGCTAAAACAGCTTCAGCCAAATCCATGGGATGAATTAGATCTTAAGTATCCTGTTGGCACTATTGTTGAAGAAGGCGTAGTAAAGTCTATTACTGATTTTGGTGTATTTGTGGATGTTGGAATGGGCATTGATGGCCTAGTGCATGTAAGTGATATTTCGTGGACAAAGAAAATCGGACATCCTTCTGAAAAATTCAAAAAAGGTGATGCCATAAGGACCGTAGTTTTAAGCATTGATAAAGGAAACGAGAAATTTTCTTTAGGGATCAAACAACTTGAACGGGATCCATGGGAAAATATAAGATCTCGTTATCGTGTTGGGCAATCAATAGAAGGCCGGGTTACAAAACTTACGGATTTTGGAGCTTTTGTAGAGATTGAGGAAGGTGTCGAAGGGCTGATTTACGTGAGCGAGTTGGCAGATCACCGGGTAGAGAAACCCACAGATATTTTAAAGGCAGGAGAGATTGTTAGAGCGGAGATTTTGTCAATTGAGCCAAAAGAAAGAAGAATTGGACTCTCTATTAAGCAACTATCTCGCACTGAAGAACGGGTAAACTACGAAAGTTATGTAGGTGAAAAGTCTAAGAAAACATCATTTGGAGAACTCTTAGGTGAGAAACTTAAGTCAGTTTTAAAGACAGATAAGTCTCCAAAGCAAGATGAGTAATTCTTGTCATAACAAGATGAGTAATGAATCCTTGAAAAGCCGATCACAATAAGCGATGATAGAACGCATTATGTCAGAAACTACAAAACATACTCTTAGTCCGCTAGTGTTGATTTTTGGTTTATCTGCTCTGTTTTTTATTGTTTTTATAATTATTTCCTCTGTTTGGTTTTTTAACGGATCAACTGGGCGGATGTCACAGCCTGTCTCAAAAAAATTATTTGGATCAAATGGTGTGGGAGTTATTGAAATTAACGGAGTTATTTTAGATTCAAAAAAGATCTTACAAAAGCTAGAGCGTTTTGAAGAAAATGACACAATCAAAGGCATTGTTTTACGAGTTAACTCTCCCGGAGGAGCCGTTGCACCTTCGCAAGAAATTTATGAGGCCGTTAAGAAATACTCAAAACCTGTAGTAACTTCTATAGGCAGTGTTGGAGCAAGTGGCGCTTATTATATTGCCTGTGGAACAAAGAAGATTTTTGCCTCTCAGGGCACTTTGACTGGTTCCATCGGTGTTATTATGGAGTTTGTAAATTTAGAAAAACTATATGAGTGGGCTAAAGTAAAAAGGTATTCTATTAAAACTGGACGGTTCAAGGAAGTAGGAGCCGAATACCAAGAGATGACAGACGAAGAGCGAGTACTAGTTCAAACCATGGTGGATGATGTTTTAGTGCAATTCAAAAAAGCAGTTGGCGAAGGCCGGCACTTAACTGCTGGACAAGTAGATGCCATAGCAGATGGTCGTGTGTTGACAGGCAACCAGGCCAAGCAAGCTAAATTGATAGATGAATTTGGCAGTCTAAAAGAAGCTATAGATGAGATCGCAAAAATGAGTGGCATTAAAGGCAAACCGCAGATAATTTATCCGACAAAAAAGAGAAAAAAACTATTGGATCTTTTATGGAACGATGATGAGACTGAAGATAATTACGAAATGGACTCTGATAGTTCATTGGCTACAAGAGGTGGCGACGGGATTGCTAAAAAATTTTTAGAGCAAATATTAGGGAATGCAG
>JACQAU010000347.1 GCA_016194835.1 Deltaproteobacteria bacterium | reverse complement strand
TAGAAGGTTTTAGATTAGCTGTTAAAAGAAGTTTGGACAAAAAAGACGTTTTTATGGATCACGATGGAGCTATTAGCTATTTAAATTTGATTAATGCTTGTCAAGTGATCTCTGCGTCTTTAGAGTTAGATAAAATATTTGGTATAATACAAGGCTTTTTCTCAAGAGAATTAGGCTCTAATCATACAGCAATTTATACCATGGACAAGGAACAGCTGATTCATATAGAAGATCCAGCTTTTTACGGAAAAGGTGATCCGGCACTAGAAGAGATACTGGACATTGCACTGCAGGCTTCTAGTCCTCTTTATAAAATGATCGAAACACAGGAGTTCTATCGTTTTATCGAAAGAGGGCAGCTCACTCCAGGTCTTTTTGTTTTCAGATTTCAAAGTGCAGGAAATGCAAATTATTTTTGTGTTTGTTTATCTCCAAAACATCCGGTCTCTTTGGAGGCTTTTGAAGGACAAGTCAGAATTCTAAAAGCACAGATTGAACTGACAGTAAAAAACATTGAACAGTACAAAGGGGTTCAGCATCTGGCTTATGTTGATGATGTAACAGGTTTATATAATACGAGGTATTTGAGCACGATTTTGGATCATGAAATTTTGCAATATAAAATCACACAAAAGTCATTTGCTATTCTTTTTATTGATGCGGATAAATTTAAAGGTGTAAACGATACCCATGGACATCTTGTTGGAACAAAACTACTAAATGAACTAGGACGACATCTAAAAAATTATGTTAGAGATGCAGATACCGTATTTCGCTACGGTGGAGATGAGTTTGTAGCTGTTTTATCGCCTTGTGATTTGCAAACTGCAAAATCAGTTGCAGAAAGAATTAGAAAATCTGTCGAAAAAATGGCATTTTTATCACATGAGGGTTTAAATTTTCGTTTTACTGTGTCAATTGGTGTCGCTCTTTTCCCAGATCATGCAAACTCCAAGAAAGCCATTATTGAGGCAGCTGATAAAGCCATGTACACCGCTAAGAAAACAACTAGAAATAGGGTTTTTATTGCCGGATTAGAAAATATTTTAAATATTTTGCCATTACAGGGAAATGCAAGTGTCAGAGTTAAAAAATAAATCTCGTTATAAATTAGTGGTGAGTGATTTTCACCTAGGCAAGGGGCGGTTTCTAAGAGATCGCACTTTGAATATTTTAGAGGATTTTGTTTACGATAGAGAATGGTCCGAGTTCTTAAGTTATTATCGTTCAGGACATTTTGCTGATGCAGAAGTTGAGCTTATTTTAAATGGAGATATTTTAAATTTGCTTCAAATTGATTCATGGGGGGTTTACACACATCTTATTACAGAACGAAGTACAATTAGGTCCGTTCAAAAAATTGTCGAAGGTCATCGCATATTTTTTGACGCTATTAAGAAGTTTGCTGCTACGGCCGGACATACGATATCTTATGTTGTTGGAAATCACGATGTAGGAATGCTTTGGGAGGGGCCGAGACGTGTGTTTTCAGAAGCTTGTGGAATACAAGTTAATTTTTATGATGTTTATTACAAATTTGACGGCATTTATGTGGAGCATGGACAGCAGTATGAAAAATTTTCAGCTACGAATTTGCGTAGGCCATTTATTACACGGAGATTGCCGGAGCCAGTTTTAAATTTACCTTGGGCCTCTCTTTTTGTGGCAGTTGTATTACCTAAAATTAAGCAAGAAAGGCCACATGTAGATAAAGTAAGACCATTTCAGACCTTTTTGAGTTGGACTCTTATGCATGATTTTTTCTGGGGAATGAAAGCTATTTATCTCATGTTTAAGTTTATGATAGGTACGATGTTTTTTCGTAGACGGTATCACATTGTTGAAGGTTTTATTGCAACATTGGGATTGCTAAAGGAGATCACTATTTATCCTCATTATGACAGAATTGCATTTAAGATTTTAGAAGAAAATGATGACGTTAATACAGTTATTATGGGGCATATTCACCAGTTGCGTTACCGACTTTGGAGAGAAGGTAAGGAGTATTTTAACGAAGGCACATGGAACGAGGTAACCAATCTGGATCTAGGGGATTATGGAACCCGTATCCGCCTGACTTATGCGTTTATTGAATATCCACAACCTGAGTCTACAAGTCAACGTCCTGCGGTGCGTTTAAAGGAGTGGAAGGGAGTGTGGAAGCCAGAACTTGAGGTGTTGGTTTAATATAATTAGAAAAATAAGCTTCAAAAAATGCTTTATTAAAAAAATGGGCATTCACTCACGGACAATTTATAGAAAATTAGGGCTTATGAATAAATAAAAGTTCAAAAACCCTAACAAAAATTACTCTTGCAATATATGTCATAATATGTCATAGTTTAAGGATCGATGGGAAAAGCAACTTTGATTTTTAAAGAAAAATTAACATTGAAGCACGGTTTGCTTCGAGATGGGGTGATTTGGAAAGTTCCCAAAAGTCCAAGGTACCCTGATGGGATTAAATATCGACTGGCTCTAGTAAATCCATTTGTTGGAACTGTACTAATTCTTTTTGATAATCATTACCCAAAAGGACATCACTACCATCTAAAAAATGGAGACCAACGGCCCTATAACTTTGAATCAGTGGCTTATTTAGTTGAAGATTATTTAGATGCTGTTATCAAGGAGGAAATGAAAAATGAAGGTTAAAAAAATTAGGATCAAATCGAGTGATGAATTTAATGCTGAATTGAGGGCCGTAGCCTTTGCCTTGGATCATGGAAAAACACCTCGAGTGGTTAAAGGTGAGTATTTTGAGTCTTTAGCTGCAGTTCGATCGATCCTCACTCAAAAACGTCTAGAACTTTGGAGAATAATCCGAGACCAAAAACCAAACTCCATTTCAGCTTTAGCAAAAACCGTGGACAGAGAATTTCGAGGAGTTCATAGAGATCTCTTGCTCTTAAAAAATATTGGACTTGTAAGTTTTAAAAAATCTAAAGGAAAACATGGTGACATTCAAGCTCCAATAAGTTTAGTTGATGAATTATTGTTGGCAGTAGCTTGATTGTCTTAAGTTGGGTTCTTCAAACCTATTTTGATAATATTAATGTCCACATTAATAACCATTTTAATGGATATTTAGTTATATTTCAAGTAATGTTTTTTTGTAACTAGTCAGCAGTTTCTATAGTTCAAAGAAACTCTGTGTCAGTGAGCGGTGTCTGTGTCTGTGCCAGATGACAGTGCCGGATAACAGTTTGCCAGTTTACC
>JACQAU010000346.1 GCA_016194835.1 Deltaproteobacteria bacterium | reverse complement strand
GACTTTTATAGCCATTTAGGTTTCCGTTTTTCAAGGAAAGCGCGGACTCCTTCTTGCCCTTCTTCTGAAACTCTAATATTTGCCAACATTTCAGCAGTATAATGTAAACAATTTGGAAACTGAGCTCTTTTTTCTGGCCAAGACATATCTAAAACAAATTTTTTTGCAATATTTATTGCATTTGGGCCGCATTGTAAAATACCTTCTATTATTTTTTTGCATAAGAGCAAAAGTTCTTTCTCATCAGCTACCACCTCATGAATCAATCCTATTTCTTGTGCTTTAGGTGCATAAAATCGTTCTGAACTAATAAAAAAACGCCGCGCGTTTGAGGCCCCGATTTTTGAAATTACAAATGGCCCTATACAGGCTGCGACAATGCCAAGTCGAGCTTCACTCAAACTAAACAGTGTGCGTTCAGTTGCAATTGCAATATCACACACACTCACAAGTCCTACACCACCGCCGATAGCTGCACCATGAATTAGCCCAATAAGTGGTTTTGGACAATCATTAATAGTGGCAAACATTTGAGAAAGTGCTCTTGTGTCTTTTAAATTCTCAGCGTAGCTTAATTCAATTGATTTACTTATCCATTGTAAGTCACCACCTGCACAAAAAGCAGATCCCGCGCCCTTAAGAACTATAATTCGTATTTTATCGTCTAAAGCCTCTTTGCTAAAAATCTGTGTTAGTTCTCGAATGACTTCGTCGTTAAAAGCATTTCTTTTTTCTGGACGGTTTAGAGTTATCTTAAGAACGTTGTTATTTTCTAGTTCTAGCTCAATGGCTTTATACATACTCAAGCATAACTTATCCGAATTGTATATTTTATGCAGCTTTATAATGGATAAAAACACTTTTTTGATATAGAAAGGCAAAGAAGGAAAACTATGTCTATATTGCAATCTGAAATAAATACAAATACTCATGAATTTAAAGATAATTTTAGGTATCACCTTAAGCTTTCGCAAGAGCTAGAAGAGCGCATACAAATCATAAAGCACGGTGGTAGGGCACGAGAACTGGAATTATCACAGGAATTGGTATTGTTCATGGTAGAGAAATCATGATTATTGCTAATGACGCTACTGTCAAGGGGGGTTCTTACCTGCCAATTACAGTAAAGAAACACTTAAGAGCTCAAGAAATTGCTAAAGAAAACAATTTGCCTTGTGTTTATCTGGTTGACTCCGGTGGTGCCTACTTGCCTTTACAGGCTGAAGTTTTTCCGGATAGGGAGCATTTTGGAAGAATTTTTTACAATCAAGCCATTATGTCTGCCATCGGTATCCCGCAAATTGCGGTTGTAATGGGCTCCTGCACAGCAGGGGGGGCATATGTTCCAGCAATGAGTGATGAAACTATTATTGTTCGTAATCAGGGTAGTATTTTTTTAGGTGGGCCACCTCTTGTCAAAGCAGCAACTGGAGAAACTGTTTCTGTAGAAGAATTAGGTGGTAGTGAAGTACACTCCAAAATTTCGGGTGTTACGGATTATTTGGCTGAAAATGATATACATGCAATAGAAATCACTAGGGAAATCATTTCGTATCTCAACCGAAAGTCGCAGCCCATTGCTTTGATTGAAAGAGTAGCGCCTGAGGATCCCATTTATGATCCTCAAGAAATTGCAGGAATTTTACCAAAAGATATCAAAAAATCTTTTGATATGCGCGAAGTGATTGCCCGTCTTGTAGATGGTTCACGGTTTCATGAATTCAAAGCTCTTTATGGAACCAGTTTAGTTACGGGATTCGCACATATTTGGGGTTATCCTGTTGGAATTTTAGGCAATAATGGCATTTTATTTAGTGAGTCAGCCCTAAAAGCCACGCATTTTATTGAGCTTTGTTGTCAACGTAAAATTCCCTTGGTTTTCTTGCAAAATATTACGGGCTTTATGGTGGGCAAGCATTATGAGGCCCACGGTATTGCTAAACACGGCGCTAAAATGGTCACTGCGGTGGCTTGCGCCAATGTGCCTAAATTTACGGTGATCATTGGCGGTAGTTTTGGTGCAGGTAATTACGCTATGTGTGGTCGTGCTTATGAAGGCCGATTTTTATGGATGTGGCCTAACGCACGTATTTCTGTTATGGGCGGTGAGCAAGCGGCGAGCGTGCTGGCCCAAATAACGGCTGATAAAAAAGCAAAGCAAGGTGAACGTTGGAGCAGTGAAGCAGAAGCTGAATTTAAACGCCCCATTTTAAATAATTACGAACAAGTGGGACATCCTTATTATGCCAGTGCGCGTTTATGGG
>JACQAU010000026.1 GCA_016194835.1 Deltaproteobacteria bacterium | reverse complement strand
TCGAATATGATCCAAATCGTACTACTTATATTGCACTTCTTCACTATAATGACGGCGAAAAGAGATATATTCTGGCTCCTGTAAATCTAAATGTAGGCGATACGGTGATCGCCAGTGAGGGTGCAGATATTAAGCCAGGAAATAATTTGGCATTATCTTCGATTCCAGTGGGAACACTTATTCATAATATTGAGCTTTTGCCGGGTAAAGGCGGACAACTTGCGCGTTCGGCTGGAAATTTCGGGCAACTAATGGCTAAAGAAGGTGAGTATTGTCAGGTTAAGCTTCCTAGTAATGAAGTGAGAATGGTGCACTCCAGATGTCGTGCTTCTATTGGACAGCTCTCTAATTTAGATCATGAAAATATTTCAATAGGAAAAGCAGGGAGGTCGCGTTGGCTTGGTATTCGGCCTACGGTTCGTGGAGTGGTAATGAATCCTATAGATCATCCGCATGGTGGTGGTGAAGGAAAAACTTCGGGAGGTGGTCACCCCAGGACACCTTGGGGAGTGCCTACCAAAGGTTATAAGACTAGAAATAATAAACGCACAGATGCCTTTATTATAAGCAGGAGGAAATAATGGCTCGTTCGATAAACAAAGGTCCTTTTTGTGATGATCATTTGGTAAAAAAAGCTTTAACGGCTAGACAAAATCAGGAAAAAAAAATTATTAAAACATGGTCAAGACGTTCCACAGTACTGCCGGATTTTGTTGGGTTAACATTTGCGGTACATAACGGGAGGAAATTTATCCCGGTTTATGTGACTGAAAACATGGTTGGACATAAGTTAGGTGAATTTTCGCCTACAAGAATGTTCCATGGACACACACCGGCTGATAAAAAAGCCGCTCAAGAAGCAGCGGCAGCTCCACCAAAAACAGCTCCAGGTGCTCCAGCTCCTGCGGCAACAACAACATCAAAACCAGCTGCGGCGTCGTCAAAGGCATGAGGTAAAGATATATGATTGAAGCCAATGCAAAACTAAGTTTTGTAAGAATTACGCCTCGAAAACTTGGACTTTTAGCTGCAGAGGTGCGTGGAAAGAATATTAACGAAGCACTTAGTTTATTGAAATTTTCTCCAAGAAAACGCACTGCTCAGACTCTTTATACTTTGTTAAAAAGCGCAGCAGCAAATGCAGATAACAAGGCTAAGGGTGCGGTAGATATTGATACCCTTTATGTAAAAAAAATCACGGTAACTCCTGGGCCTATTTTAAAGAGATTTCGTCCAAGAGCTAAGGGTTCAGCTTATAGAATTAATAAAAAACAAAGTCATGTTTTTGTGACTTTAGCGGAGAGGTAGAAAATACATTATGGGTCAAAAAGTTAATCCAATTGGATTTCGTTTAGGTATAACAAGAACATGGGATAGTCGTTGGTATTCCAAAAAAGATTATGCAAAGCTTTTGCATGAAGATTTAAGATTAAGAGAGTATTTAAAGGAAAAACTTTATAGTGCAGGGATCTCTAAAATTGAAATCGAAAGAGCTGCAAATAAAGTAAAAATAAATGTACATACGGCCAGGCCCGGGATTGTTATTGGCAAAAAAGGTGCTGGAGTTGAGTCATTAAAATCAGATGTGCAGGGACTATCAAAAAATGAAATATTTTTAAATATTATTGAAGTCAAAAAACCAGAATCTAATGCTCAGTTTATTGCAGAGAGTGTAGCTACTCAGTTAGAAAAGAGGGTTGCTTTTAGAAGAGCTATGAAAAAGTGTATGACTTCAGCTTTTAAACAAGGAATTAAGGGTATTAAAATAAGAGTTTCAGGTAGGCTGGGCGGAGCTGAAATTGCACGTACAGAGTGGTACAGCGAAGATAGTGTTCCTCTTCATACTCTGCGAGCTAATATCGATTATGGTTTTGCAATTGCCAAAACTACGTATGGGATTATTGGAGTTAAAGCATGGGTTTATCATGGTGAGATAATGACTTTAAAGAAACAGGCCGTAATTGAGTCACGGGCAATGCAGGGTGCAAAGCCAGCTCAAGTGTAAATCAGGAGTAATAGAAAAATGCTATCGCCAAAAAAAGTAAAATATCGAAAACAGCAAAAAGGTAGGATGAGAGGAAAGGCGACACGAGGCAATACCCTATTTTTTGGAAATTATGGACTCCAGGCCACGGAGTGTGGACGGATTACATCAAAGCAGCTTGAAGCAGCTCGTGTAGCTATGACTCGTTATGTAAAACGAGGAGGTAAAATTTGGATTAGGATTTTTCCGGATAAGCCTCTAACTAAAAAACCTGCCGAGACCAGAATGGGATCCGGTAAGGGCAATGTTGAAGCGTGGTGTGCAGTGATTAAGCCAGGTAGATTGATTTTTGAAATGTCAGATATTACACAAGCAGAAGCTTTTGAGGCTTTGAGATTAGCGGATCATAAATTACCAATCCAGTGCAAACCAATTGCTCGGAGTGTTCCTGTGACAGAGACCAAGAAGGAGATTATTAAGAATGTCATCTAAACGTTTTATGGAATTAAAAAATCTGACCAAGGAAGAGCTTGATACAAAACTGCGAGAGTTGGAAAAAGAGCTTTTTCAAGCCAAGATGAAGAGAGCCAGTGGCCAACTTGAAAATTGGTCATCTATTTGGAGAATGCGCAAGGATTTGGCAAGAATGAAAATGTTAGACATGCAAAAAACTGATGCGACAAAATTATAATGTGAGGATCAAATAAAATGGTAGTTCAAAAAACAGTTGACGATAAAAAACCCCTTCAAAAGAGGAGGGTTTTAGTTGGAACAGTGGTTAGTAATAAAATGAAAAAAACTATTGTGGTCAAAGTAGATCGAAGTGTTAAGCATGGATTTTATAAAAAGTATATCACTCTATCTGGACGTTTTAAGGCGCATGATGAGAAAAACGAAGCCAAGCCTGGGGATTTGGTTTCTATTATTTCTTCGCGTCCTTTGAGCCGTGAAAAAAGATGGGCATTAAGAGAAATTATAAGACGTGGTAATCGTTTGACTGTCGAATTGGATCAACAACCCTTAAAAGACGAGACTGTTCTCATTAAACAAGAAGCTAAAAATTTGGAGACATCATGATTCAGATGAAAACGGTGTTAGATGTAGCTGACAATACTGGTGCAAAGCGTGTGCAGTGTATTAAAGTTTTAGGTGGAAGTCGCAGTAAGTATGCAAGTGTAGGGGATGTTATAGTGGTGACTGTAAAGGACGCCACACCAACAGCAAAAGTTAAAAAAGGTGAAATTCTGAAAGCAGTTATTGTAAGGACTAAAAAAGAAATTAATCGCAATGATGGAACTTATATTCGTTTTGATACAAACTCTGCTGTTTTAATTAATGCTCAAAGTGAACCCATAGGAACACGTATTTTTGGACCGGTGGCTAGAGAGTTAAGAGCTAGGGCTTTTACAAAAATTATCTCTCTTGCGCCTGAAGTGTTGTGAGGATTTTATGTTAGATAATCAAGTTTTTAATATGAATATTAAGAAAAATGACCAGGTGAAGGTTATTTCTGGTAGAGACAAGGGAAAAAGCGGGAAAGTTTTGAAAGTTCTAGGAAAAACCGGTAGGGTATTGGTAGAAAAAATTAACTTGGTAAAAAAGCATGCCAAGCCGACACAAAAAAATCCTCATGGTGGTTTTTTAGATAAGGAATTATCTATTCATTATTCAAATATTCTGTTGTTATGCCCAAAGTGCAACAAGGGTGTGAGACATGGGAAAAAATGGATCGAAGTCATGTCAAAAAAGACCAAATCCATGCAAAAACAAAAGGTCAGATATTGTAAACATTGTGGAGAAACTTTAGATACAGTTTCATAAGACGGAGGTTATTTAAAAGTGGGCCCGACTAAAATGAAAACTAAAATGAAAGAAGATAAAAAAGATAATGCTAAAAAGCAAACAGAAGAAACAAAAGCTAAGCCCGAGGTAAAGAAAACTCACAGTGCTAAAGGTAAGGCTGCTAAAGCAGATTCTGGGCCTACTATAAAAATTGAAGCTCCTGGAGCAACTAGGATTTCGTCTTCCAAGCCAGCTCGTTTATTGACGCATTATAGAGAAAAAGTAATACCTATGGTGATGAAAGAATTTGAATTTACAAATACCATGCAGGTCCCAAGGTTTACTAAGGTGGTTCTTAATTGCGCTGTAAACGACGCGGTAGCTAATCCAAAGGTTTTAGATAATGCTTTAGAAGAGTTTATGTCAATTACAGGCCAAAAAGCTGTTTTGACTAGAGCAAAAAAATCTATTGCTACGTTTAAGGTGCGAAAGGGCTTGCCAGTAGGTGTGACCGTAACGTTAAGGCGCGCACGGATGTATGAGATTTTAGATCGTATGCTGAATGTGGCGCTTCCACGGGTGCGGGATTTTAAGGGCTTGAGTCCAAAATCATTTGATGGAAGAGGAAGTTATTCATTGGGAATTCGGGAACAAATTATTTTCCCAGAAGTAAATTATGACAGGGTAGATAAGATTCGTGGCTTTACGGTCACTATTGGAACTACTGCTAGAAAAAGTGAGCATGCCAGGGCAGTGCTTGCCGCATTAGGAATGCCATTTAGAAAATAAGGAGATAATGATTTGTCTACATTAGCAAAAATACAAAAAATTGGAAAAAAGCTAAAATTCAAGGTGCGTGTAAAAAGACGTTGTCCTATTTGCGGAAGAGCAAGGGGATATTACAGGAAATTTGATTTGTGTCGTTTGTGTTTGAGAGATTTAGCGCTCAAAGGTCAGCTTCCTGGTGTTGTGAAGTCGAGCTGGTAAGAGGAGGAAATTAGCATGACAATACAAATAATACAATATTCACGAGCTGGAAGCGAGTGCACTTTAATTTGCAACCGCAGCCAAGGAGGACGAGTATGAGTATGACAGATCCAGTAGCAGATTTACTGACTAGAATAAGAAATTCAAATGGTGAGAGACATGAAAAACTAGACGTTCCTGCCTCACGTCTGAAGGCAAATGTTGTTCGTGTTTTGAAAGAAGAAGGTTATATTAAAAATTTTAGACTTCATCGAGATGAGGGTAAGCCATTTATTAAAATTTATTTAAAATATACAGAAAAAGGAGAGCCCATTATTAATGGTATTCGGCGTGTGAGCAGCCCGGGGCTCAGGCAATATGCAGGGTATGAGAAAATGCCAAGACCACTCAGCGGAGCTGGGATTGCTATTGTATCTACTTCGAGGGGTGTGATGAGTAGTCAAAAAGCAAGACAAGCTAAAGTTGGTGGTGAAATTCTTTGTGAGGTATGGTGAGTTATGTCACGAGTAGGCAAGGTGCCTGTTAAAATATTACAGGGTGTAAAAGTTGATGTAAAAGACAGTGTTGTTAGGGTTGATGGCCCAAAGGGAAGGCTTTCACATACATTGCCTAAAGGAATTATGGCAAAAGTGGAAGAGGGAACTGTTGTTCTCACACGAGATGATAAGCTGACAGCTTTGGCTTCGCCTTTGCATGGGTTGACACGGACTTTAGTTCATAACATGGTTCATGGTGTGCACACTGGGTTTACAAAAGAACTAGATGTTACAGGTGTTGGATATCGTGTTGCAACCAAGGGAAATGTTTTGACTCTGAACATAGGGTATTCACATCCAATTGATTATACTTTACCACAGGGAATTACTGCTAAAGTGGAGAACAATACGCATATTGTTGTAAATGGATCAGATAAAATATTAGTCGGAATGGTTGCAGCTAAGATTAGGTCATTTAAGCCACCTGAACCTTATCAGGGCAAAGGTATTAAATACATGGATGAAAAAATTATTCGTAAACAAGGAAAAGCGGCAGGAGCCAAGTAAGTGGTGAGGTTATAAGACAATGTCTACAAAAATTAGAAGAAAAACAAATCCTAAGAGGGCTGTGAGGTTTAAACGAAAAAGTAGGATACGCTCAAAAGTAAATGGTACTTTAGAGCGTCCGCGTTTTTCTGTGTTTCGCTCCAATCAGCATATTTATGTTCAAGTAATTGATGATGTTAAAGGTCATACGTTAGTA
>JACQAU010000311.1 GCA_016194835.1 Deltaproteobacteria bacterium | reverse complement strand
TTTGTTTGTTTTCTGGGGATAAAAAAGAATGGGCATATTGAAGTGCTCTTGCGATTTGGATTGCAATTTCACAAGCAACTGGAATTGAGATTTGTTTGCCTTCATCACAGTGATGGTTCATTAATTCTTTTAAATTGAACCCATCAATCCATTCTAAAATCATGAATGGTGTTTCATTCTCTATGCCAACTTCAAAAACAGAAACAATATTTGGATGTGTTAATTGAGCTGACAGCTTAGCCTCTGCCAGAAATTGGTCTCGAAATGCTGGATCACGAGCAAAAGATGGCAGGATTCTTTTGACTGCAACTATTTTTTCAAAACCGCCGATTCCCTTGAGTTTTGCACGAAATACTTCAGCCATCCCCCCACGACCAATCTGCTCCAAAATCGATAGCCTCCCATTCATGATCTCCATACTTATTAGTATACAAATAAGAAGAGTATTCTGGAATTAAAGTTGTTACAAGACGGAGAAAGATTTCATATTGCAATGCATTAATTCGGCTCGGTGGGAATTTGTTGGTTCAATATCTGGCATTTCAATTGTGTTTAAAGTTTGTAATTTTCATGACTTTCTGATCGCTCTGACTAAGAATAATTTTAGTGCTATGCTCTTTTTTAGGAGGCGCTATGCACATCCAAATATGGATTCTAATTGTCATTATTTTGATTGCTGCGTATCTTTACAGGCAAGAAAGAGAATGGTGGTACGAGCGCGAAATCGCACTTTTAGATGAAATTGAGGGACCGTATTGGACTCACGACGACTTTCACGGAGATATACCAGATGATTACGAGCAAATTATCGAGAGTCACAAATTAGCTATGCTAAATATAATTGGAGAAAAGCGGCTAATGAGCGCTCGAAAAAAGCGCCAATGAAGTGTGATACAATAGAAACAGAATTCATTCTTCTATTGAATATATGACACCTGTCCAATAGTAGGAGACATTAGCTACATAAGTTGCTCTACTTTTTCGGTGTAAGTCCAATTTGACATGTAAGTTTACGCAGAATACCTTGTAGATTGAAGAAAAGGTGAATCAAATGATCGACCCTGATACGGCTTTACGGGTCTTGAACACATTGAAACCCAGCCCTAAGACATGGTTAGCCATATCAATTTTTTATCTTTCCACTCTATTTGGAGGCAGGCTTGGTGTTGCTATCCCCTTTGAAATAAGCCCGATTATCCACATTGCCGGATTGATCGCCCTTGTGTTCGTTTTTATTGAAATTTGTATTGTAGTTTTTTATTTTTTTAAGAAGAGAACAAAACATCGAAATTTAAAACAGTATCTCCGTTCCTTATCTCCTGCACAGCGCAAAATTTTTAAGGCATATATTTTCAAGGACCGCAGATCAGTAAAATTTAAATTAGACGATGGAGAGGTGCGGCATTTAGAAGACCTTGGATTTATATACAGAGCTACAGAAATAACTAGCTCAGTATCACTCGCGTTTTCCTATGTCATCCAACCTTGGGTTTGGACCTTTTTAAACAAAAATAAAAATTTATTAAAAACTGACGATACTATTGTAGCTTTTGTTGGCGGAGATGATTTCAGTGGGCGTGAGGTAAAGTGATTTGGCGCCGACCACGACTACAATCAACAACTCTCTTCAGCCATCTCCGAAGACGTGTATTCTTTGCAACACCAAAAAAAGGAACTTATTTGTCGGCAAAATTATTAAACAAAGCTAGAAACAAAAAAACATTTATCATACAAAAAAATAATTCATTTTTCTATTGGATGTATGACACATGCCCAAAGAACTTTTTTGTGTATTGAAAATAGTGGTGTCAACAAGTGACTTGTTCAAAAAGAAGGCGGACCAACGTAATCATACCCATCAAACATAGGTATAGACTCAAGAAAATAATTTCAGAAGGAAACCTGTATGACGCGGCCCATCGATAAAAGTTCTGTGAATCTCATGGGTTAAAAATTTTCTTGAGTCTGTAGTATACTACAGACCTTATAATAGAAAAGGAGAGAACCATGAGAAGGGCTGAAGAAACAATGTCAATAGGAACGCTTTCTAAAGAATCAGACACCGGAATTGAGACCATTCGATTTTATGAGCGGTTGGGCTTGATTGCCCCTGTCGGGCGCAAGATATCCGGTTATCGCATCTTTGATGACAATTCACTCAAAGCTCTTGGCTTTATCAAACACGCTAAGGAACTAGGTTTCTCACTCAATGAGATTAAAGCACTACTAAGCCTTAAGGCAGACAAAAAATCAAAATGCCAGAATGTTCAAGTCAAGGCAACCGATCAACTTAATTCTGTGGAAGAAAAAATCAGGAACCTTAAGCGAATAAAAACCAAGCTCACTGAGTTGATTCAACAATGTAAACTGAGAAAAACGGACTCTGAGTGCCCTATCCTTGATTGCTTGGATAGCTGCAATATTAAAAATGGAAAGGAGTAATTTAATATGTCTTTAAACACACAAAAAACCACTTTAATTAGTAGTATTATATCGGCAGTACTAGCTTCAATATGCTGTATCGGTCCAATTGTTTTTGCTGTTCTTGGAGTCAGTGGAGCTGGATTTATTTTGAAGTTTGAACAGTATCGACCTCTATTTATTGTTGTGGCCACTGTACTCCTTGGCGTGGGTTTTTATTTCACTTACAAGAAAAAGCCAGCCGAACACTGTGAGCCCGGTACCTATTGTGCCAATCCAAAATCAGATCGACTAAATAAAATTATTCTTTGGATAGCTGCCATTTTAGTCGCCTTCTTTGTTTTTTTTCCGAGAATTATTTCAATTTTTGTTTAAATTGGAGGATATGAAAATGGGACTATATAGTTTTATCCCACTTGTTTTAATTGGAGCTGCCACTTTGCTTGCTTGCCCTTGTTGTAATGGATCAAAGGCTCAAGTTTCTACTGCTTTTGCAACAGAACCTTCAACAAAGAAAGAAGGCATTTTTGAGCGTGATTATTTTGTAAAAGGCATGACCTGTGGTGGCTGTGTCTTTGGTGTAAAAAAGGCACTTAATCGAGCAGGAATCGAAAACAGCCAAATCATCGATGTAGATTATAAGAAACCAGATCCAGATAAAAAGATCGGTCATGCCAAGGTGAGATTTTCAAAGGGAAGTCACAAAGGTTTAGAGACAGATTGTAAGATCGCAAGAGAAATCAAAAATAATCCGGGCTATATCGCCTATTGGGACCAAGCAAATCCTGATCCGTGTGGTCTTGAGAAAAAAAACTAGGAGAGTGATATGTCAAATAAAAAAACAAATTCAGAAACGACCTGCGATTCTTGTGAACCTAATTTCGATCTTCTTATTATAGGTGCTGGTTCTGCTGGTTTTTCTGCCGCCATCCGTGCCTCCGAGATTGGAGCAAAGGTGGGTTTGATTGAAGGAGGAGTGATTGGCGGAACCTGTGTTAACGAGGGATGCGTTCCTTCCAAAACCCTCATTCGGGCTGCGGAGATTAGACATCGAAGCACACACCACTCCTTTAGAGGGGTAGAAACACTTCAAGGAAATCTATCCTGGAGCGACATCCGTGCCCAAAAAGACGAACTGGTGGAAGCACTCAGACAAGCTAAGTATAGGGATGTTCTCAAAAGTTACCCGGGCATTAAATATATCGAAGGCAAGGCTCGTATTTTACAATCTAATGAAGTTGAACTCTCTCATGGTGCAAAACTTAAGGCCGAAAAACTGCTCATCACGACCGGTGCACGCCCTTGGGTTCCACCAATTCAAGGGTTAAATGACATTGGCTTTTTAGATTCCACTTCTGCGATGAATCTAGATTCCTTGCCAAAAAGCATGATTATTTTGGGCGGTTCTGCTGTTGGTCTTGAGCTTGCGCAAATGTTTTCTCGTCTGGGTGTTAGAATTACTGTTATCGAAGTGGCCTCACGTATTGTTCCGCTTGAGGATGCCGATATTGGCGACGCTCTGACAAAATATTTGGAAGAAGAAGAAATCACAATCCACACTGGAGTTAAAATTTTATCTGTTAAACGAAATAGTCGAGGTTATCAAGTTGTGACAGAGAACAATAACACTCCTCAAACTATCGATGCCGATCAACTGCTGGTAGCCACTGGTCGACGACCCAATACTGAAGATTTAGGTTTATCAGAAATTCGTGTTGAAGTAGGTTCCAAAGGGCATATTCTGACAAATGAATACTTACAAACTGATAACCCAAATATTTATGCCGCAGGCGATTGCACCACTGAGGCAGCTTTTGTATACGTTGCTGCTTATAGTGGGAATCTTGCTGCTGATAATGCGCTCCAAGGGCATAATCGCAAATTTGATATTTCGGTTCTTCCCAAAGTCACATTCACCGATCCACAGGTAGCATCAGTGGGACTGACCGAAGAACAGGCAAAAGCAAAAGGAATCAATGCTATTTCTGCAAAACTCAACTTTGATCACGTGCCTCGCGCGCTTGCAGCTAGAGATACGCGTGGATTTATAAAACTAGTTGCTGATAAAGATACTGGAAAACTTCTAGGAGCGCACATCTTAGCTCCAGAGGGGGGTGAGCTCATCGAGATCCCTACGCTTGCAATGAAGTTTGGAATTGGAGTTAAGGATTTGGCAACTACATTTTTCCCATACTTGACGCAAACAGAGGCAATCAAATTGTGTGCTCAAACCTTTAATAAAGACGTTAGCAAACTCTCTTGCTGTGCTTAATAATATGAGCAAAGTGCAGGCGCGGCTCTCGTCACTAAACCACGCCAGCACTCTGTCCATATAAACTATAAATTTACAAACAATATTTAATTTTCAAAGAACTATCGCAGTGCCACACCACGAAAGAGGCTCTAAAATGACTAGCACCACCGCACCCATAAGGCGCTTAAACACTAAATCCAAAAATCATTAGCCAATTTCCTTAAGCGGAAATTCCTTTCCAATCACTCCACGTAAAAATGGGAGTTGTGGGTCTACATCTGCAAGCAATTCACCAGTGGCAATATATAAATTTGTATATCCCTGCTCATGGAGGCTCAGTGCAACATCAAATCCAGAGAATTCTTCGCTTATATTTTTATCCACAAATATTGGGGTTGTGAGATCAACACTATAAGCTTTTAATTCAGACTCATTTTTTAAGGTAAGAACAGCTTTTCCGGAATCTTCTGCAGCGAGTTTCCATAAATTATGGACCATATCACTATCGTCAATTAGCACCAGATCCGGTTTGCGGAACAAGTCACTCTCAAATTTAATTGGTATAAAACCAGCCAAACCCTTAGGAAGTATTTTGATCTCAAGTTCATGGCAACTATCGACAAGCGCTTGCTCTTCAAATCGACTTGTTACTAAGATCGATTTATCTTTCAGATTCAGTTCTCTAATCAAATCTAGACCAGTTTGCTTTTGATTTATAAGATCATGGTCCATTAGGCAGAGAAATTTGGCGTTTTCTTCTCTCAATTTATTTACCTTTTCTTTAAATTCTTTTGCTGCTGTAAAATTTAATACCTCAAGCTGATGGTGCGATAAACACTGCTCGCTTATCCTACGACTCCAAATTGAATGAATCGAAGAGTCATCATCTAATACTAAAATCTTTAATCTTGGTGCAATTTTTAGTTCTTGGACAAACCATTGAGGAGGCGTTTCTCTCGGAAAAGCAAGAATTACAGTAGTACCCTTATTAAGCCTAGATTCAATCCTAAGTTCACCACTCCATTTTTCAACCATTTCTTTTGTATAAGGAAGCCCTAGTCCAAAGCCACTCACTTTTCCAAAGCTTTCGCCTGGCTCTAACACTTTAGATAACAATTCGGCTGCAATTCCTTTTCCATTATCTTGAATTTTTACCAATACTTGATAATCTAGTTGCAAGGTGCTGATAAAAATCCTGCCATTTTTTTCAATAGCTTCGACAGAATTATCAATTAGATTTGAGAGAACTCGCTTAAACCCTTCGACTTCCACTTTAGCAAATAATCCATAAGATTCTTCAGTTTGTTCCATTTCAAATTCAATATCCAAACGATTGGCGTACTGATAACGCTTTTCTGTAATGAGAGGATCAATTAAGGACGAAAGCAGCTCGGCTTTGATTTCTTTATTATTAACAAGTAACGCTCCTTTTTTGTTTTTCTCTAACAGGTGATTAGCAATATCTCGAACACGAGTGACGGCCTGTTTAAAGAGAATCTCTTTTTCTTTTGACAGACCAACAGCCTTAGTAACAGCAAAGTCTAAAACTGCTAGTGGGGATCTGATATCGTGAGCGACTTGGGTGGCGATGTGATTAAACGCGTCTACCCTCTCAGTGTCCCTGAGTCGCAAGAATATTTTTTTCATGTATTGATTCAGGGTAAATAGCAAAACTAAAACAAGAGCAAGAAATGAGCCTAGAACAAATAAAATCTCAGTGCGATAGTTTTTTAGTACAAAATTAATGCCAAACGAATCCCTATAAATAATACCCATTTTACCAACAATAACTGCACCATCCTGAATGGAGAACACAGCACTTACTTGATTTTCATTTAAGACACCCCATTCATTGCTATTTGAAGGAGACTTAAAAAGATGGCGGCATAGTTGGGTGTTTGGAATAATCATCTGATTTGAATTATTATAAATGCAAATTTTAGGATCATTTAAATATTCTCTAAACGAACGCAGTAATGACTCTGCTCTCAATTGATAGGCCATAGACTGATTTAAAAATAATTCTGTAGCAAGTTGACCCTGATGTGCTTTGAGGGTTCCATCAATAAGATTATTGATGCTCTGAAGATGCTCTTTTTTTCTCAAAGAATAAAAAGAATAGTTTATGACTAGAAATAATATTACAACAATGCCAATTAAGAGAGCAAGTACTTGTAAGAATTTTGCTCTTTCAACTTGCTCAAATGTTTTTTTTGTCACGGTCCACCGCCAGGTGCTTTCAGATAGTGAAAGCCATCTTTGGTTATCTCAAATACTG
>JACQAU010000310.1 GCA_016194835.1 Deltaproteobacteria bacterium | reverse complement strand
CCATGGTGTCGGAAGGATGCGCCTTGCCAGCAAATAAAAACACCATCGGTCTTTCTTTGGATAAAAGTTCTTCTAATTTTTTTAAATTATGAAAAAGTAAGTTAGCTCGTTTGTAAGGAGCGAAACGCCTTGCGAACCCAATGATTAATGTCTCTTCGCTCAGTTGGCTTAATGCCAAACTCAAATGAGCGGTATCTTCCTTTCGATAACGAGCGCTCTCTTCAAGAGACTTTTTTAACCATTCGATAAGGCGGGTTTTTACTCTTAAGTGAGTTTTCCAAACCGATTTTGACTCTAGGTCTTTTACTTTTTCCCAAAACTTTTTATCACTCAAATGCTTTCCCCAAAGTGGGTCAAGATATTTCGCAAAAAACTCATGCCACTCTGGTGCCAGCCATGTTGGAACATGTACGCCGTTGGTGATGCTCTTAATAGGAATCTCTGTGTCGTGTATACCTACATAAAGATTTTTAAACATTTTTTGTGATATTTGAGCATGAATTTTACTTACACCATTAACTCTAAGGCTCCCTCTTAAGGCCAATGCAGTCATCGAAAATTCACGCTTTTCGTTCTGTATCACTCCGAGATTAAAAAGTGTTACCCAATCTTTGTGTAGCGCTTCTTCGAAAGGAGCTAAGTAAGGGCGTATCATTTCTTCTGGAAAATGATCATGTCCTGCGGCTACTGGAGTATGTGTTGTAAAAACTGATGTGTGTCGTATGTATTCTAAAGCTTCTTCGTATTTTAAGTTCTTTTCGCGCACTAGATCACTCATTCTGGATAGTATCAAGAATGCGCTATGACCTTCGTTCATATGATATACCTGTGGAGTGAGACCGAGTTCTTTTAAAAATCTGTATCCACCAATGCCTAAAATAAATTCCTGCCTTAAACGATGATGTGGGTCACCTCCATATAAAGAATTTGTAATGTCCCGATCATGTGGACGATTGGCTTGAAAATCTGTATCTAAAAGATAAAGACTTATTTTACCAACTTCTGTAACCCAGGCGCGGGCAAAAACAGGGCCAGATGGAAACGGAACCTGAATGGTAACCGGTTCTCCATCTTTGCGCGTGACTAGCTGCATGGGCATAGAAAAAAAATTGTTTTTTTCATAATGGTGTTCTTGGTTTCCGTCTGGACTTATTTTTTGTTTAAAATAACCGTAGTTATATGCCAATCCAACTGCGCAGAGAGGTAGATCACAATCATGAGCGGCTTTTAAAAAATCACCAGCTAAAATTCCTAATCCACCAGAATAAATTTTTAGACATGGCGTAAGGCCAAATTCAGCACAAAAAAATGCAATAGAAGGCACAGATTTTGTTTTTATTTTTTCCTTAAATTTTTTATATTTACAGAAATATCCACAGGCTGGGTTGTTAGTGAAACTTCGCGGGATGGTGTAATTGTTGTGAGATCGTTTGTTTGAGGCTCAATACGGTGTATGGCTTTTGTTAGAGCCATTGCATGTGCTTTAAAATAAGCTTTACCCCAGTTTTTCCAGCGTGCTTGTTGGCTGGTTTTTAATGCCGATTTTTTAAGTGTTTGATATTTATCATTAGATAACTCCAAAAACTGAATAAGTTCTTTTGTCAGGGCATGTGCACCTTCTGTAAAAGACAGTCCATGACGTTTAAGTACTAACACACCAGTTTCTTCAAAACCGCCTTGATCTAATGCCCATCTGCCAAATCCTGCCATATCTGTGGTAATTGTGGGTACACCATACGCGATACTCTCCATTGGAGTGTATCCCCATGGTTCATAATATGAAGCAAAACAGCTCAGGTCTCCTGAAGCTAAAATCTCATAATAGCTTTCCGGAATGAGAGGATCTGTCCCATCCAGATAAATAGGAGTAAATATGACGTGGACTGAGTTTTCTGGTTGATTGAGTAGATTTTTTTCTTTCAGTTTATTGATAATAGGGTCGCTGTGCTCATCTATTAAATCATGGGTACACACTAAAGTTTGTGTTTGTGCTTCGGGGGTTTTAAGTGAAGATAAAAGTGTACGTTTTGGTCCTGTATGACCCGCAGGAAACATTAGGAAAACTAATACTTTGTAAGCACTTTTATAGTTTTGGTTTAGTAAGGCTAAAGACTCTAAAAATAAATCCACCCCCTTATTGCCAAATTCATAGCGCCCACCGCTAAAAATAAGTTTTGTCTTTTCGTGGTCATAATTTGTGCGAGTAGTTAAACGTGCTAACTCAAGTAAGCGTGATCTTGTTTTTTGCCTTTTTTCTGGGGTTGCAAATTCTGGATTTTGAAATTCGTCACCTAAAGCATTAGGTAGTACAAAATCTGGTTTTCTGTGAAGCAGTTGCACACACTCTTCTGCGGTTGCATCGCTCACCGTGGTTAGACAGTCGCAAATTTTAGCTGCCACCATTTCCATAGAATGCTTTGCACTTACTCCAGAATCATGTGCCATTTGATCAAGCTTGTTGTCAGAAAGTTTCATAGTAGAATCTACGTTTTTATGGTGGGCAAATAGTGATCTTCCTAAAGCAGTTGCATGAGTTGTAAAAACAGTGCCTACTTCTGGCGTATTTTTATGTAAATAGAGAATGGCAGAGCCAGCTAACCATTCATGACACTGAGCAATGACGGTTTTTTCTTGTGGTTTAAAGTGATTTTTATAAATGGCTTCGATCACCATTCCTGCGGCTTGGCCAAAACACAGAGGTTCGACATAATCCCATGCTCCATGCAGGGAGTGAAGTTGATATTTTTCCCAGTATTCTGATAAAATAATGTTTTTATTTTGTAATAACTCTCCAAAGTTAATGAGCAGTGTTTTTGGTTTTCCTGGGATCATCCAATAGCCCATTCTGATACTAATCTGTTTTAATGCCGATAAACATTGTAGTAAGTTGCTGTCCCAAATTTCTTCGTTGAATACATTTTGTGCAGTGTTTAAGCGTAAAATGTCTGGGCCAATAGTGATATATGAAGCACCATAGTTTTCCATCATCTTTGGTACTTTTGATGCAATTACGGTGTGTATGCCTCCTACCATGTTGCAAACTTCCCAGGAAACTTCAAAAAGTACATTTGGGTTCTTCATATAGCCTCTAAGTGTAATACATTTTTACGAAAATCTGTTAGAACATTCATATAATTAATAAAAGCCTCGTACGGATTTTGATAAGGATTGAAATAGGCATGGACGTCTCCATCTGAAAACCATTTTGTGCACATATAGTAAAAATGATCAGATATTTGCAGTTTTCTCCATAGATCTAATGCCACGGGATTATTTCTGTTTCGCATCTCCTGTGCGAATTCATAAACTTGTCTCAATGCCGCCTTTTGCATGTGATTGCCCTGCCATGCTGTTAGGTCGCGCTCCAGGTCCGCCCAGGAAACAATGCGTGGAAACGATAGCGAAGCAACAGGAGGATAGGTCTGAATAACTTCAGAAGGGGTTAAAAAATTCCAATCTTTATGTTGTAATATTTCGGCAGGCAAGGCTTTTAAAAATTCGAAAATCCCAGTAGACGACCATTGGTGTTCGCCAAAAGTCTCATAATCCATAAATAAATTAACTACTTGGCCGTTTCCACTGACGTTGTGAACCCAGTTGGCAAATTTTGGGGCTGTCAATGGAAATTCGGACCACGACTGATTTGAAAATCTAAATGCAATATCATCTGAGAGCTTATAGCTTTTTAATAAGTATTTTAATGTCCCGCCGTTTCGTTGATAAACAAAACAAGGACTTCGCCATTCTAAAATATCATCTGCTCCTTCTGCCAGCATGGCTTGAAAGCCCTTCCGCTCAACCATAGCACTAATGGCATCGCTATTAATAAGTTCAGTATTTCTGAAAATTTTTGGAGTTTGATGAAATAATAAATTAATCATGCCTATATGTTTATCAATTTGCTCACTAAATTCTGTTTCATCATATATGGAGGATAGTGAGTGATAATAGGTTTCTGCTAAAAATTCAACGCACCCGGTTTGAGCTAGTTCTTTAAAACTGTCTAGAACTTCTGGACAAAAACGTCGCATTTGTTCGATTGCAACACCGGTGATAGAAAAGGCGACTTTAAATGCATTTCTGTGTGTACGAATAAGTTCGAGTAGTAGTTTATTGGTTGGCAAATACGATTTATGTGCAACTTTTAAAAAAATAGACTGGTTACCTGTTCTATCAAAATAAGTGTGGTCATTGCCTACATGAAAGTAAGGATAATGTTTTAATCTCAGGGGCTGATGAACTTGAAAATAAAAACATACTGATGGCATAATTTATATACTAGCAAAAGCTTGAGGAACTTCTAAGGTTTTTTTGTAAATATCTAGCACTTTATTTGCTGCCCGCTCCCACTGGAGTTTTCTGACTTCTTCTTTAGCCATAGATACAATGTCGTCTCTGATCTCTGGATATTTTAAAATGCCAATCATTAGATTAGCAAGGCGATCCACATCCCAAAAATCCACTTTTAGTGCATTATTTAAAACCTCAGAAACACCAGATTGTTTTGAAATAATTACAGGTACGTCATGGCTGACAGCCTCGAGTGTTGATATTCCAAACGGCTCGCTTACGGATGGCATGATATAAAGATCGGCAATGGAGTACATGCGCTCAACTTCTTCGCCTTTTAAAAATCCAGTGAATACAAAATTTTTCTCCAAACCCTGTTCTGTTACTCTCATTATGAGTTGCGGAAGCATATCTCCGGTGCCAGCAATGACAAAAGTTACATCAGGCATTATGGGGATAACACGCGAAGCGGCTTCGATAAAATAATCTGGTCCTTTTTGAAAAGTTACCCGTCCCAAGAAAAGTACGATTTTAGATTGTAGATTGTTTTCTTTCTTGTAATTCGCCATGGCTTGCGGAGAGTAAACTCCGTTGTGTACTACCTGGACTTTTTCTAAAGGTACACAATGCTCTTGATTAATAATAGAACGTGTATAATGACTAACTGCGATTACGGCTTGAGCGGATTGAGTGGCTGTTTTTTCGATCTCTTGAATTTGATAATTTCCACTATTTTTTCCACTTCGATCATATTCGAGACTATGGACATGAATAACCAATGGCTTTCCAGTTAGTTTAGATAAAGTCAAGCCAGCAGGAAAAGTCATCCAATCGTGTGCATGAATGAGATCAAATGATTGTCCTTGGGCCCAGTTCAGAACATTTTTTGTAAAACGAGCAACCTCAGCAAATAAATCATTTCCATATTGCTGCATGGGAGATTCGTTTACATTTTCATATTGGAGTAGTGACAAAAAAACAGGTGGCATGAATGGCATTTGCTTTAATAAGAATTCATTTATGTATGTGGGTCTATCTTTTTGTGATTGTTTGAAATAAGCTTGATAAAAAGAAATAAGCTGTGAGTATGTCTCAGGTTTTAAATACGGAGTCAAAAAAGCCGGTATTTTTTTTATTTTTAAAAATGGTATATCACTTAATAGTGGTTCAGATAATTGTGACTCAGTAGAAGCCGGGTCTAATGTGGCTACATGAGTGGTACGAGTTGCTTCGAGCAAATCAGGTATGTTTTTCTGATTTGCATAAAGATCTGCTCCTACGATATGCATGTGTGAAGCAGTCTCTTTCCCAAGTAAATGTGGGATAACAAAATGAACATCAACTCCCAACTGCGATAGCGCAGTGGTTAATCCGTGACAAGCAGTTCCCAGGCCACCACTCATGTGTGGGGGATATTCCCAACCCAACATTAAGATCTTCATAATTCTTTAATACAGCTTGTATCACAAACTGAGTTCAGGGTCTCTTGTTTATAACTTAGCTTCTGTGCCTACTCTTCTCAATTTGGTCTTTTTAACATCCTTGTCTAAAGCTACAGTCATTTCGTTAACCCTAAGTACTTCTGCAACACTCCAGGCTTGAGCAGGAGCTCCTCTGGCGTAGTGAGGAGATTCTGCATCAAAAATTTCAGAAATTTGCCCTAAGCATCCTTCTTCAGTCAAGTGTTGTTCCAAGCGTCTTAAGACTGGTGTGATTTCCTTTCTAAGTGCATTGACCCCTTCTGTTTTAAGTACAGTCTCTGCATAAATACCGAGAAGCCATGGCCAAACAGTACCTTGATGATAGGCTTGGTCCCTTTCAGTTTGGGTGCCTACGTATTGTTTCTTGTATTTGGGATCCAATGGCGACAGTGTTCTGAGACCTACGGGAGTAAAAAGGTATTTTCTCGCTTTTTCTAAAATACTTTTGATCATGTCTTCTCTTAAGGGTGAATACGGCAAAGCAGTGGCCCAGAGTTGATTTGGTCTTAGGCTAAAATCAGCGTATGTCCCGTCGTGTGTGTCAGCTAAATATCCAAATTTATCAGACCAAAAACGTTTATTAAATTGCAACCTCAGTTTATTTTCTAAGGGACCAAATGTTTTAATGAAATCTGTATGTTTATTTTCTTCTGCATATTCGAGTGCAAAACACAAAGAATTATAAAACAATGCGTTGATTTCTACTGTGTATCCAAAACGCGGAGTTACGGGCTGGCTATTTATAGTAGCGTCCATCCATGTCATTGGCCATGTCATTGGCGCTTTTCCTGGTTTAATAAAGATTTCTCCTTCTTGAGTGCATTGAATTTGCTCGTCTTTATTACTTTTAATTTGATTTAATATGTAATAAACGGCTGGCATAAAGGGTTTAATTTCCTTTTTGCCTTTATATTTTTCAAGATTTTGCACTGCCCAGATATAGAGCAAATATGTATCAAGTTTTGTATTTTGATTTTGTTCGCTAGAAGACGGTATGTTTGGGATTTGCCCCTTCATAAGTACAGTGCTAAAGTCTCCCAAAATCTGAGTGCCTTGCAAAAACCGCCCAGTTGAAAAGCAAAGTCCAGGCAATGATAGTAATGTATCCCGACTCCAGGACCCAAACCAGGGATAGCCTGCAATGGCGGTATGAAAACCGTTTTTTGTGGTAATTGCAAATTGCGATGCGGCGTGATTTAAGCGCTCCTCGAAGGATGATGTTTTTGTAGTCAACGTTACAGATGTACTATGTGGCATTGTGTCTTTAGTTCCGCATAGAAGCACTAGTTTAGTGTCAGATTTAATTTCTAATTTAAATTTACCAGGCGAAAAGAGATCTTCGCTTGCTGTGTAACCACGCTCTTTTTCAATTGAGTAACAAACTTTTTTGTTCCAATGGCCATTGTGTGCAAAATTAACAGTAGAGCCAATTACTTTCATAAAAAAGCAAGGCAACCCTGGGTATGGATGTAGTGAGACTCCTTCTTTTTCCTTTTTAATTGTGCCATTTAAAAATGGATTTTCTTCAGTTAGGTGATGATACGGCCTATAACTTAAGAATGGTTCTAGTTCTAATTTAATTGGGGTTTTTATTCCTTTGAATGTGTATTCTATCTGTACTACATCATCATAAGCATGAAGCTCTACTGTGCGGTCAATTTGTATATTATCTAGTCTATAAGTCCAGGTAGGTTTTGGTGTGTTATTGAAATCTACAAGATGTTTATAGCCCTGCGGGAAAGTTTCTGAGCCGTAATTGAAAGCGTAAAGTAAGAATTTTTTTTCGCCAATATGCACAGTTTCACCAATGTCAATCAGTGCATTTAGCGATTCGCCTATATCTGGCTCCCTAAGGGTTAAGAGGGTGTGGTATTTTCTTCTTGGTACGCGATCGACGCTTCCAAAAGCAAAAGACCCAAGCTGATTTGTTTGTAACCATTCGCATTCTAATTTTTTTTGGGAAACTGGCATAAATATTATTTTCCTTTCTATATTGCAACATCAAATTTGAGATTTGATTTTTATAACTGTTTCTTAAGATATTCTCTTTTTTGCTTTTAGCCAATAAAAAGATGAGCCTTATATAAAAATATAAGTTTATTAAAGAGGTTTATTTCTAGGCCACCCTTTATTATTTAGTTCTTCTTAAGCAGTTTAATGGCGTCAATTTTTTGTGACATAATGTCCTTTTAATTGTGTCCAACAGCATAGTATAGAAGGGCTATGTCTTACGTTAAAACAGATTCAGAGCAATTATTGCTAGATGACCTACAGATTGAGCATTCAAAGTATTTTTTTATACAAGAAATGGTGGTTTCAGAAAACGGTTATTTGTCTTCTTTAGAGTGTTCTCTTAACACATTAGGACTTTTAGAGCCGTTGGTGGCGCATCGTGATACAAGAGGGGAAATCCACCTTGTGGATGGATTCAAAAGAGCTGCTTTGTTAAAGTGTAATGGCGCAAAGCATTGTAGAGTAAAGATTTTATTACCTGAAACGCCATTGGATTATATTTTAAATTTATTATTTTTATCTCAGTCGCATCGCATTTTATTCTCTTTTGTTAGTCGTGCAAGTTTTGTCAATCTTTGTTTGGATTTGGGGTTAGAGAATAAACAGATCATAGACCGGTTTTTACCCATTTTGGGGTTTGAGGGTCATGAAACTATCATGAGGAACTGTGCAAAAGTGATCAAGCTGCCTAAGCTTGTTTTGGAGTTTTGCTATAAAAAACGCTTTTCGATGAAGCAATGTGTGCATTTAACCCATTTTTCAGATGAGCTTTTAACTATTGTTTTTTCCTGGAAAGATATTCTTAACTTAACGGCTTCATTGATCGAAGAATTGCTTGAAGGATTAGAAACCATCTTAAAACGTGA
>JACQAU010000309.1 GCA_016194835.1 Deltaproteobacteria bacterium | reverse complement strand
GGATATTTTAAGTGCCGTGGCCACTCGCTACAGTTTGCCTTCGAAAGAGACGCATACGCCCGTGTTAGTTGCAAAAAAAGTAGAGAATAGTTCTGAAGATAATTTTAGCCGGGTACAACTCCAAGAACAAGATAGCTCATTAGAATGGGTTAGTACTGCGGAAAACGGAAATTTTATTTGGAGAATGCCTGAGCTAGAACAGATGACGTTGAGAGAGGTGTTACATATTTTAAATGGTCACTCATTTGACCTCGAAGTACATGGTACAGGTTTAGTAAAATCACATTTGCCAAAACCAGGAGAGCAGATAGCTGAGAATGGGAAAATCAAATTATTTTTAGAAGTGCCATTATAATGGTGAGTTTGGAAGCGAATTGTGCATTTTTACTTGACTCATGCAAATCATTGCCAGTATAACAGTACGACACGGTATTTTCTGGAAGGAGGTGATTAACAATGCCAGGTATTTATCTTAGAGAAGGAGATTCTTTTGAAGCAGCCATAAAGAAATTTAAAAAACAATGCGAAAAAGCTGGCATCCTTTCTGAAATTCGTAAACGCGAGTCTTATGAGAAACCCTCTGTAAAGAAAAAGAAGAAAGCTCAAGCCGCCAGAAAAAGACTGACAAAGAAACAAAGACCATTTAAATTCTCTACATATTGATCATATGTAATGATCATGAGTAATGATCAAATATAATGATCAAATATATTTAATCAAGTATATTGGCCAAGTATATTGACCAAGTATATTGACCAAGTATATTGAGAGGAATATTTAATTTATGTCCACTCTAAAAGACAAGCTTTCAGAAACAATGAAGGCATCGCTTAGGGCTCAAGAGAAAAATATGCTTGCATTTGCTAGAAATCTGCACGCAGCTATACGTAAAAAAGAAATTGACGATAAAGTTACGCTTGATGACCAGGGTGTACAGAAAATAGCTCAATCTCTAATTAAGCAACGTCAAGACTCTATTGAACAATTTAAAGCTGGAAATAGAGCGGATTTAGTCGAAAAAGAAGAAGCCGAACTCAAATTTTTACAAGGCTTTATTCCGGCACAACTAGGTGAGGTTGAGGTCAAAGCTATGATTGACCAGGCCATTAATGAATCTGGAGCCACATCTGCTAAAGACATGGGCAAAGTTATGAAAGTTTTAATGCCTAAAATTCAAGGACGCGCGGATGGAAAATGGGTTAATCAATATATTAAAGAAAAGCTTGGGGGAACTGCTTAACCAAAACCACATAGACTTACTCTCAAAAGATTTTTACAAACGTCATACTCTTCAAGTTGCAAAAAAGCTCTTAGGTAAAATTTTTGTAGTAAGGTCACACAATAAAGAAGCAATCCTATTTAGGATCAAAAAATGACAATGAGTAAAATTTCACCAGATTTACTACAAAAGATAAAAAGTGCAGTTAATCTGATTGAAATTATCGGAGAACATATTGTACTAAAAAAGGCGGGTTCTCAATATGTAGGGCTTTGTCCTTTTCATTCTGAACGAACGCCTTCCTTTTCTGTTAGCGAGCAAAAACAGCTTTATCACTGCTATGGCTGTAAACTGGGTGGGGATCTTATTACATTTGTTATGGATATTTTGAGCTTAAGTTTTCCTGAAGCTATCGAAGAGCTAGCCTCCCGCGCACGTATTGAACTCCCAAAAGAGTTTTTTCAGGATCAAAGACATCAAAATCCAATGCAAAGTGAAAGATTTTCTCTTTTTTATAAACTAAATCGCTTTGTAGCAGCATTTTACCATCAAACACTAAAAGATCACTCAAACATAGAAAATTATATTCTATCGCGTGGAGTAAATCCTCAAGAGATAAAAAATTTTTACTTAGGTTTTGCCACGTTAGATTGGGATAATTTAGCAAAACATTTAGAGTCTAAAAAAGCTCCACTCGGTCCAGCTTTAGAACTAGGGCTTATACGACCTTCACAAAAGCAAGAAGGAGGATACTATGATCTATTCCGAAATAGAGTCATGTTTCCAATTTTAAATTCTAGAGGAAAAATTTCTGGTTTTGGAGGTAGAATCATAGATACTAAAGACAATCCAAAATATTTAAACTCTAATGATTCTCTTATATTTCAAAAAAGCAAACTTGCTTATGGCCTTTTTCAAGCTCAAAAACATATACGCGATTTGGACACTGTTATAATTGTAGAGGGCTATTTTGATGTTCTTGCAATGCATAGCGCCGGATTTCACAACGTAATTGCAAGCTGTGGAACAAGTCTGACAGAAGAACATCTAAAATTATTAAGAAAACTCGCATCTAAAATCATATTACTATTTGATGGCGATCAAGCTGGCAAAGATGCCATGGAGCGCTCCATGGTACTAGGACTCAAGCAAGGTCTTGTGCTTTATGGAACGGCTTTACCAGACGTCATGGATCCAGATGAGATCTTATTTGATCAAACCACTGGCCAAAAAAAGGATGGTGGCAATGATCAAATGAAAGAAATCATTGCTCAAGCCTTTCCTTTGCTTGATAATAATATCGAAAATGAGATCAAAAGATCGCACAAAAACCTTGAAGAAAAGACTATAGCCACTAAAAAAATTGCAGAGTGGCTAGCCTTATTTCAAGATCCAATCGGAAGAGAAATCAGGATGCAAAAAGTGAGCCAAGAACTAGGTATTCAAAAAGAATTATTCGGTTTAAAACCAATTTTGTCAAAACAAGACAAAAAACCTTCACTTAAATATAAAAATACCTCATCAAAAGCCATTAGTGTTAGAGATAAAATCTTGCTATGCGCTGTTTTACAAGATGAAGCCATTATATCGTTATTATTAGAACACAAAAAAAAGCTGCCAG
>JACQAU010000308.1 GCA_016194835.1 Deltaproteobacteria bacterium | reverse complement strand
GAGGGGGCTCTACCGTTGAGCGTTATCAATACTTACGTTGTAATAGAAGTAAAAAACACAGTACAAGACCCAATCAAAAACTAATCCAGATTGTTGAAAACTTTGTTCAATCATTAATTGACAAACTTCCGGAGGCATTGAGATTTCTTCCTTATGGATTTGATATTGCTCTTTTAGAAGATGGCAGTTTGCAAGTAATCGAAAGCAATCCAGGCGGAAATTCATCTTTTTTAGAAGAAAATCCAGAAAGTCTAAAAATACTTGATAATTATTTAGGCCGCTATCCATGTCTAATAAAATATGGTGCTATTAAACTTCTTTCGCCAAAAGGGCAAATGCTATGGCTCCGAAAAATGTTCGAAGAACTAGGTATGAATACGGCCAGGGATTATCATGGAATGGAATTTAAATCTGATGACATCATTGACGCCGAGTATCCCCACATGCCAGAAATAATAAAAGATTGCGAAAAACTTCTTTTATAAAAATACAAAAAACAGTAGAACAATATATTCTATGGTTAGAACAATATTATTGTTATTTATATTAATAGCCGGAACGTTTAATGCCTATCCAAAAGACACATCAGTCACAGAAGACACAAGACCGGTTGCTCTGATTTATTCTGGACAAGGGGTATGTGAAGAAAACTGTACAAAAGCGGCTGCACATGTAGTGCAAAAAGAGAGATTTAAAATAGATCTTGTAAACAGCGAGAATTTTGATCTTACGCTCTTGGAGAAAGCTAAGCTATGGGTCCAACCAGGTGGTGATGCAGTAGTTGTTGCCAAAGCATTGAAACCAAAAAAGCTAACTGCCTTAAAGACTTTTATTAAGAACGGTGGATCTTACCTGGGATTTTGCGCAGGAGCTTTTTTAGCAGATCACAAAGTAGATGACGCATTGACTATAAATGGACTTGGACTAATTCCTGGCGTTACAAAAGATTACTTTCCAGAAGGAAAAAAAACCGGTATTTTTCCAGTGCTGTGGGAAAATCAAATGCGCTATCTTTATTTCGAAGACGGCGGATACTTTGATCTTGTAGAAGATAATACTGTAAAAGTTATTGCTAAATATATGGACGGTAAAACCGCAGCCATTTTTTTCAATTACGAGAAGGGAAAAGTGGCTCTTTCATTTCCACATCCAGAGGCAACACTGGAGTGGAAAAATTCGAATAACTTAATAGATCCAGACGGTGAAGACTTGGATCTGGCCGAACAATTGGTAAGATATCTTTTAAATTAACCATTCAATATTTCTTCTTCTGAAAACTCTTTATGAAATTCAGTGCGATCAATCCCGAGCTCTTTCACTTTGATCTGCAGTCCCTTTCTGGAAAGGCCCAGTTTATCAGCAGCTTTTGTTAGATTTCCACAGGTTTCATCCAAAGCTTTTTCAATCAGTTCTCTTTCTAAGCTCTGTGTCTGACGTTTGACAATTTCCTTAAAACCCCCTGTTTCGGGTTCACTCTTTAAAGCAATGTTTAAAATTTCCTTTGGCAAATCATTAACTTCTAAAACTTGCGAGTCTGCCATAAGCACCATTCGCTCAATTGCATTTTCAAGCTGTCTAATATTACCAGGCCAGTTGTAATTTTTTAACTGATTTATACATTCTGGCATAACAGAAGTAATATTTTTCTGAAGCCTTTGATTGAATTGCGCAACAAAAAGCCAAACCAAAGTTTCGATATCTTCTTTTCTGTCACGAAGTGCAGGCAGACTAATAGGAACGACATTTAATCTATAATATAAATCCTCTCTAAATTTGCCAGTCTTTACTTCTGTTGCCAAATCTTTATTAGTTGCTGCAATAATACGAGTGTCTACTCTAATGGTGTGAATCCCACCCACCCTTTCAAATTGTTGTTCCTGCAAAACACGCAAAAGCTTTACCTGCATTTCTAAGGACATTTCAGCTATCTCATCTAAAAACAATGTCCCTTCATGCGCTAACTCAAAGCGCCCTGGCTTAGAAGTCATTGCTCCAGTAAAAGCGCCTTTTTCATACCCAAAAAGTTCACTCTCAATTAAGGTTGCAGGAATTGCTGCACAATTAATTTTAATAAACGGTTTCTTTGCTCGCAACGAATTATGATGAATTTCATAAGCCACCAGTTCCTTACCTGTTCCACTCTCTCCCAAAACTAAAACAGTAGAAGGTGATGGTGCTATTTTATAAATCATCTTAATAACTTCTTTAATTTGTGGACCATCGCCAGTAAGCGAAGATACTTTGGATGTCTCTTGTAAGGAAATAGGTTCTTTTTCTCTTTGTTCATATGTGCGATAGGCTTTTTGAATAACAGAAAGCAATTCGGATTGATCAAAAGGTTTTGTAATATAATCAAAAGCTCCATTTTTTAACGATGAAACTGCAGTTTCGACAGTTCCATAAGCTGTAATCACTACAACAGGAATATGGGAGTAATTTTTTTTACAATACTCTAAAATTTCCATACCATTGAGTCCAGGCATATAAAGATCTGTAATAATGACATTAATTTTTTCTGTTTTTAAATAGATTAAAGCATTTCCACTGTCATTGCACACCAGCACTTCGAATCCAGCTTTCTCAAGTACGGCCTGAAGAACTAATGTTATATTTTTTTCGTCATCAATGACTAAGACTTTTGGTTTCACTATTAACCCTTTCGTTAGAAACAGCTTTATCCTGAAAATAAGGCAATATCACAGTAAATCTTGTAAGTCTCCCTTCTTCGCTTTGAACCTCAATACGTCCACGATGAGCTTCGATAATTTTCTGACAAATCGGCAAGCCCAGACCAGTACCGCTAGGAGAAGTTGTATAAAACGGAATAAAAATTTTATCTAAATTTTCTTTTTTAATACCAACCCCATTGTCCTCAACAGAAATCAATACCTCTCTTTGTGCATGATCTCCTTCTACATCAATAAAAACCTTAACAGATGGCTGTGCTGTATTTTCTGCAGCTTTTATACTATTTTGCACTAAATTCAATAGTACTTGCTGAATTTGCTCAGGAGCCACTAAAACAAGTGCGTTTTTATGAGATGGCATAAATTCTAAAAAAATTTCTGGCTTTAAACTCGGTCTCAACAAGTCTATGGTTTTTTGAGCCAATACATGAACGTCTGTCTTTTTAAAATCAAATGCGTTTGGTTTAGAATATTCTAGAAACTGCATGACTACTCGATTCAGACGATCAACTTCTTCGATAATTATCTTTAAAAAACGACTTTCCGGCCTGGGAATGGCGGGATCCAAAAACTGTGCAGCACCTTTGATTGCACCTAGTGGATTTCTAATTTCATGAGCTAATCCTGCTGCCATTTCTCCTAAAGTTGCTAATCGTTCTTTTTCTCGTTGTCTAACAAAAACTTCCATATTTTGAAGTGTTTTTGCGGCTTCTTCAAAATATGGATAAATCATCGAAAGCAGTCCCCAATTACTGCCCCATGGGGCAGGCGGAGTTTCGATGCTCACAGTGACAAAGCCCAAAATTTGTCTTGAACAAATAAGAGGAATCAGCAAATTGCACTCAAGTGCTTTTAGATCCTGTATTAAAGTTATAATTTGTATTTTTTGTTCATGACTTGTTGTGCGATCCAGCTCGTTTTCTAATACCTGGTCCAACAAAATAGGAAGTTCGCCTTTTTTATAAAACATTAAACTATATTGCAATAAAGCATGATTGACTAAAACTTCTCTAGGAGTATTGCCTAAAGCTTGTTCTTTGCCAAGAGTTCTCACTCTTCTGAACTTGGTTCCTTCAGTTCTTAATAAAAAAAGAGAAGCTTTTTTGGGTTGCAATGTCTGCTCTACGGTTTGCAAAATAGCTTGAAATAAAGTTCCAAGATCAACCACTCCAACAAGTTTTCTTTGAGATTCTAATAAAGTATCATAAAGCTTTTGATGTTGTTTTTTTAGCAAAAACAGTGTCAGGTATCTAACAGAAGTTCTCAAAGGATCCAATAGTGCCAAAATCAAAAACGAACTAATAAAAGAGTTTAAAAAGAAAAGCCCAGGACTATTTTGAATCCAAGAAACAAGCACTGTATAAATACCGGTAAGTATTAATGCCACAATCAGTAAAACCACAAAACGTGAAAACAGAGCGCCAATATTTAATAATCTTTGTTGAGTAATAGCCTGACTCAAGAAAAACAAATAAATAGACAGTCCTATATTTCCAAGAGTTGGTATCACTCCGCTCATGATCTCCCAATGTACGTGGTCCATTACAGAAGTAATCAAGACCAAAAGACCACCTAGATATATTAGGTTTCGTTTTCCAAAACCAACCGTTGGTAATTTTGGCAATCTTTTTAAACCACGCTTTAATTTACGATCAATCCACATTAAGTGAAAAATCTGGATAATGACAAAACCCGGTGAAAAATAAATCAACTGCAAAATCCAATTAATTTTTTGATCATAGTGAAAAAGCCATGCAAAAGTTAAAAACCCTGAGGTTAACAGACTCAGCTCAAAAAGACGTTTGCTAAATGAATCCTGAATTCTGACCATGAAACGTATAAAAGCCAAAGTTACTGGAGATAACCAAAGGTTAAATAAAAGATGAAAACGATAAAATTCAAAATAATTCCAAATCTTAAACAGTGAAAAAGAGAAGGCCCAAACTGAAATGAGCGTACAAACAGCTGCAAAGGCAAGGTAGAGCTTGTTTTTAACATTGCGTGACAAAATAGACACACCAAAAGCAAAGCTGCAAGCTGTCAAAATAAGAGCTGATTGGCCTAACAGATCCATAATAGAGTTCTCATACCATGATTTATGCTGTTTTAGAATATTGAGTTAAGTCATTTCAATGACATGCCGATGGTAAGTACATGGATGGTTCAAAGAATGGGAACCGTTATAAAATAAACCCCGTTGAAATTGTAATTTTTTCAGTAGTGGCGCTTATTTTTTTAAATTCTGTATACAGTTTGTTCAATGATTCCACCAGTTTTAATGAGCTAAAGCTAGCCACAAAAGATGAAAACAGACAACCTGCTTCTTACAAAGCCTTAGAGAGTCTAATGGTCAACTGTGAAAACACACATCAAAGTATTTCTTCAGAAAGAATCAGAATTACGGGACCGCTTTGCGG
>JACQAU010000307.1 GCA_016194835.1 Deltaproteobacteria bacterium | reverse complement strand
GTATATTGAGATCATTGCCGGCACTGACAGTTGTCGCTCCTGGTGATCTCTGGGAAGTAGCCGAAGCAACAGAAGCGATTATAAACCAACCCGGGACTTGTTATCTGCGCCTAGATAAGTCATATGCTTCTCCTAGCCATAAAAAGGATGAGCGTTTTCATTTAGGGAAGGCTCGTATTATTTGCGAGGGACAAGATCTCACTTTTCTAGTAACGGGTGGTGTTTTAGCTGAAGTGTTAGAGGCAAAAGATCGTCTTTTAGATGATGGTATTTGTGCACGTGTTTTAAGTGTTCATACTATAAAACCATTAGATACCGAAGCTATCGTATCAGCATCACGAGAAACTGGAGGCATAATAACAGTCGAAGAACACACAATCCATGGAGGTCTAGGTGGAGCTGTAGCCGAAACCATTCTTGAATCTGGTATTTATCCAAAATTCTTTTATCGCATAGGTATACGTGCAGCAGGATTTGCTTCTGTAGTTGGAAGTCAACAGTTTCTACGAAAAACTTATGCCCTTGACAGTGCATCTATTTATACAAAAGCACTAGAATTACTTAGATTCTGCTGAATGATACCACTGTATAGTTCGTTTTAAAGATTCCCCAAGTGGAACCCAAGTTTTTAGACCAAGTTCATAGCTTGCACGTTTTGTGGAGGGAACATATTGCTCGACTATCTGATTGGGGATTGATTTTTTTAAAATTTGCACTTCTACATTAAAAAGACTCGCCACACGTGAGGCCAAGTCACTAATCGATATAGCATCCTCAGAGCCTACGTTATAAGGTCGACAGGGAACTCCCTTGAAAAAAATTTTCCAAAGCCAAATCATCAAATCCGCCGCATATAGATAAGACCGGTAAGGAGTTCCATCTCCTTTGACTTCAATCGGTCTACCAGAGAGCCCATCAGAGATAAAATTTCCAATAGCGTATTGGGCATTGAGTGGAAGATGGGGTCCTACCAAGGCATAACAACGGGCGATTTTGACATCGATTCCAAACTGCTTGTGGTAAAGAGTACAGAGCAACTCAGCCGTGCGCTTCCCCTCCGCATAAGCTGAACTAAAATCAGTGGGTTCTGGTCCGCCTCCATCTTCCTCGGAGATGTGACTTAAGTTAGCAGGTTGTCTTCCATAAACCGCGCCTGAACTTGTAAAGAGCAAATGCTTTGTTCCAGCTTGTTTTGCAAATTCCAAAACATGGTGAGTTCCTGTTATGATCGTGTCCAGCATTTCAAGAGGATTTTCCGCGTTGCGTTGGGCACTTGTGGCTGCATGGATTACATGCGAAAATTTTCCCTGGGGGTATACAAAGTTGCGCACATCACCTTCCAAAAATTCAATCTCAGAATTGTTAAAAAGATAAGGAACTCGTTTTCTAAATGTGTCTTTGCTGCGGGTAAGAACAAGTGCCTTCAGATCGAGATTAAGCTTTCGGCTAGCGTAGAGAATAGACTCAAGAAACCAGACTCCAAAAAATCCAGTCCCTCCGGTAATGAAAATCTGTTGGTTACGCAAAGGCTCCCAAAGTTCTCGTGTGTATTCAAAAATAGAATCTAAATCTTCTTTGAAAAGTGGTTTCATCAATTTTCAATATTGCCCTAAGAAGGTATTAGTATGCAAGTATAATTCATTATGCTTATCTAAAAAGCGCATGTGAGGTGGTTTTAGTTAAATTAGTTTTGGGATATTTTTAAAATAATTTTATTCTCTCAGGCGCGGCATCCTGCCTCTGGGGCCCCCTTGGCCATCCATGGCCGGGTCGCGTCCAGCTCCCCCAAGGCCTTCGCTCACAAAATTATTTTAAAAATATCCCAAAACTAATTCATAGTAATACTCCACCTCACATGCGCTTTTTAGATAAACATGTAATTAATTACTTATAGTGCTTATTTTACCATGTGGTCATGACGAGGAGTGATAAAAAATTTTGAGAACTTCAAACGAGAGCAGAGAAGCTTTTTCCGCTTCTATAATTTGTTTAAAAAAATCTGATTTTATTTTTTGGACAAAAATGGCTACTCCTTTTTTGTCGACTTCTAAATTGCCACAGTAAATTCTTTTCTGATCTTTTGACTCTATAAGAACTGCATACTTGCCGGGAGTAATGGCTTTGCCTTGTAGTATGAGTTCTTTTTTAGGAGAATCTAGAGGAAACTTAATTTGAACTAAATTGTTATTTTCTGAGGAAAACAATACGGATGAGAGGGTGGTTTTTGTTTTTATAAAATTCAATATATTAGTTTTTTTAATCTGAAGAGGGGGCATTTGTAAGGGGATTGTTTTTGTTATGTACATTTCTTTTGCTGAGTCTACGACTAGATCTTCATGATTAATGGCGGCAATCAGATTTTCCTGAAAAAGCAGATCGTCTTCTGTTTTGCTTATTTTGATATACTTAATTTTTTTTGAGGTATAAAATCTGACCGCATTAATATCAAAATGATAAAGGTAGGTATAACCGTCTTCCTCATCAAAATAGTGTTCTTTTGGAAAAAAACTGTAATATTCTCCAACCCAAAAAACCCTGTTGTTTATTGAAAGTAGATTTTTTTCTATAATAAGACTAGCTTCTTTTTCTTTGTTTTCTTTGTAAAACGGGTCTTGAAATTTTGATAGTTCAATGATTGCACTTATGTACGGGATCATTAAAAACAAAAAGAGAACAGTTTTTTTTATTAAGTTGCTGGTTATAAGGGAAAATACGAAATCAATACCGTGAGCTATGAAAAAACACAGTGGTGGAAAAGCAGGAAATAAATACCTGGCTTCTGTGTGGTTAATGGCATAAGTTTGAAAGATAAAAAAAACAAAAAACCATTGTCCGAAGAAAAAAGTGCCAGGAGTTTTTTTTATGCAGCAATGGATAAAGCCTATTAATCCCAAAAAACTGAGGGGATACGTAAAAGATTTCAACAAAAAAATATAATTCAGAGTATGACTTTCTTGTGTGGCATTTGTGAAATGATGGAACTGAATGTAAAGTTCTCTAAAAAAAGCTGAAAAACCATCCACAAAAGAGGTTATCCCTATACTTGAAAAAGTAATTGCTGGGATTAAAAATAAAATACATATGGGCAAGCAGAAAAAATAGACGCATTTAGTTATAAGATTTTTTATAGGTCTTTGTGTTATTAACTCGTTGGCAGCAATAATTGTAAATAGCGGAGGGGGAAGATTGTATCGAGTTCCAATAGTCAATCCAATAAATATCCCTGTTAATATAAAGTATTTTATTTTTTGCTTTTCTAAGTTTTTCAAATACAAATAAACCGCGATAGTGAAAAAAAATAATCCCGGAACGTCTTCTTTCGCGAAGGGACCCATATGGATTAAAATGGGATTCAGAGAACATAAGAAAGTAGC
>JACQAU010000296.1 GCA_016194835.1 Deltaproteobacteria bacterium | reverse complement strand
GAGTTTATGGGCTCAGACAAAGACCCATGGGGAAATATGCGGGCAGGATTTTCGGCAACTGCGAAAATTAATCGAAAAGATTTTGGGATCATTTGGAATAAAATCTTAGATAGCGGTGGTCTTATGATTGGCGAAGAAGTAGAGATCCTGATTAATGTAGAGGCTGTGGAGAAGAAATAGCTACGTAGGAGTAATCGGTCCGCTAGAAATGTGAGGCTTAGCTTGTTTGAGGAAAATCAGTCCAAGGCAAAGCGAGAAAGTTGTAAAGACTGTTCCCAAAAATCCTAAAACAACTGGCAGGAGCCAGATATCAAGAAATGAGTTAATTTTGGCTTGCCTCGGCTTTGCAGGATCATAAATGATAGTGACACTATCCCCAACTTCGTAATCAGGGGGATTGCTTCCGGTGTTTGAGATAAACTCAGTTTTTTTCCCATTGGGGAGCGTAAACTCAATGACTGGGTAGTATACCGGAGCGCTTCTATTGTGGTTGTCATAAGTTGCGTGTCTAGAAAGTTCAATCACTTTGCCTTGAGCCTGAAGAGATGTGGCAATAAATTTTTTCGTATGCTGATAACCATAGCCAGTACCAATTAAGAAACCCACTCCAACAAACCCGAATAAGAAGACCATAAATTTAAAAAGGTTCATAAGTGAATTATACACCTGTAATATGCATATACAACTTAGCAATTAAATCCTGTCAATAAATCCATAAATTACCATCCTGCAAAATGTAATAGTAGAGTTTCAGTTCTTGCTACGTCAAATAAACGTAGTCTTATTATGCGAAAACCACTAAGCTAAGCGAGATGTTACAAGAGTATGGAGACTTTGCATTAGAGAAAGAATTAGGGAGAGGAGTTACCGCACGAGTTTTTTAGCGTCACTTAAAACAAAAGCTTCAGCTATAAAATTAGTATCTCATGAAGAAAAAGTTGCTATAAAAATATTTAATCCTGAATTTTCATTTCAAAATACAAACAGTAAACAAAATAGAATTAAAACAGGAATAGAAATCATTTCAAAACTAAAACACCCAAATATTGTTCCTGTACTAACTACTTATCTAAATCTAGATCCACCTGCCATTGTATTTAAATATATCAATGGCATTTCGCTTGATGTCTTTCAGCCTAAAATACCAAATATTTTGCCAGAAGTAGCTGTTCTTATTGTAATTGAAATTTTAAAAGCAATTGAGTATGCACACGCAAAGGATATTGTTCATCGTGATTTAAAACCAGAAAATATTTTAGCAGACAATGAGGGAAATATTTTTGTTACTGATTTTGGTTTAGCAAAGATTTTTGAGTCTAATCTTTCACTCACAAAACAAACCGCTCAAGGTAGTATTTTAGGATCTCCTGACTTTATGTCGCCAGAACAGGCGCGTGGTGAAAAAACCACTTTTCTTTCCGATTTATTTTCTGTTTCATCTATTTTTTATTTTTTAGTGACTGGCAAAAGACCATTTACAAAAAACAGCCCGCTTGCAACACTAGCAGCTGTAAGTGAAATAAAATACGAGCCTCCCCAAAGTGCTAACTTAATGCTCAATCAGACACTTTGTAAAATAATCGAAAAAGGTCTTTCTCTAGATCCAAATAAACGATATGCTAGCTCATCTGAATTCAGACAAGTATTAGAAAACTATTTGATAGATCTAGGACAAAACCTGGACTGTTTTTCACTAAAAAACTGGATACGTTCTACTCACGAAATAACATTGAAAACACTACAAAGCTGCTACAAATCAGAAATTAGAAGAAAGAATGAAAATTGGAAAATTTAGACAAGATTTGTATTTTAGACTTTCTGGTTTTACAATAAAACTTCCTCCTCTTAGAGAAAGAAAAGACGATATTGAGCTTTTGGCTAAATTTTTTATTCACAAAGAAGACATATTACTTTCTCAAGAAGCACTCATACTTTTACAACATCACTCTTGGCCAGGCAATGTCAGAGAACTTGAGCAGGTGATTAAACGCGCATTGGTTTTTGTTGAGGGTAATGAAATCCTAGCAAAAGATTTGGAGTTTGATGATTCTGTAAAACAATATCAAGATCAATCAGAAAAGTATCAAGAATTAAACTTTTATGAAGCACAGATGGAGTTTTCAAAAGAATTTATTAACAAAGCCCTTAATAATCACGAACAGGATCGAACAAGGACGGCTGCACATCTGGGAATTTCTGAACGAACTCTGTATAGAATTTTGTCTGAAAGGTAAAAACTGACTGACAAATTTGACAGTAATTTTCTTAAAAAATAAAATAAACTATAATTACAAGTAGTTATATTTGGCACAGGTCTTGCTTTGTTAATTGCGTAAGTATAGATGTAAAAAGAAAAGGGGTAATAAAGATGCTTATCAAATTTATTCTTATCAAATTTATTCTTATCACAACTGTTCTGATCCAGTCAGACCAAAAAAAATCATCTCAAATCCGACTGGTAAAACATGTCCCAGTTTAGAGAATACTGTTTCAAGGATACAAAACTTGGATGATGGTAAAATCAAAATCGAAGTATCTAAAACTTCAGATGGAACATTTCCTGTAATACACACACTCAATTTTAAAAATAAACCATGGTCTAGTGATCAAAAAATGTTTTTAGCTTATCTTTGTGTATCTTCAGACGAAAATAATGACATTAACCATAAACTTTATCTTTGTAATCCACAAACTAGCTATAAGATTTCACGAATACAGATAACATCAAAAGATAACAAGCTACTGCTTACCGAATTAACTTTAAAAGACCCAAAATGTGAAAACACACTGCAATACGATG
>JACQAU010000295.1 GCA_016194835.1 Deltaproteobacteria bacterium | reverse complement strand
TGGCTAAAAGTTTTGAATGCCTTGAAACTCTAAGACAATGCCCGTAAGTATAGGGATCTCTTTCTCTCATGGCTCTTAATAGTGTTTCTATTACCGCTTTTGCCCAGACCGGCAGTAAGAGTTCTGTCATTACATGGTCTCATCGGTAAATATTTCCCATTAACTTAATCAAAATAGAGGTCAAATGATTAACTGATATACATTACTAATATGATATACTATTTTTTTATTATGTTCATGTCTATTATTCCGAAAAACAAGGTATGCGGGTGAAAAAGTGTTTTGTAATCCTTTGGTTTTTTATATCAATTATATTTGTTTATATTCCAAATATTGCTATTGCGCGTCAGGATTTAGTACCCGGATCCCGATACACTTCTGCTCGTGGTGCAGCAATTGGAGATGCACTTATACCTTTGGCAGATGATGGCGCTTCTGGTCTTTTCTATAACCCTGCCGGTTTAGCAAAAATTAGGCATTTTCAGATGGAACTTTTTAATTTTCAAATTCAAGCTAATGCAGATTATTTAAAGATTTTAGATCGAAATTTTTATAAAGTATTTAGTCTGAAAAACTATGCTAGCCGGGTGATGTCAAAAGAAGGTTCTTTCCCTGGCCTGGGAGCTGGGCTTTTTCCAAACTTTGGTGCTCGTGGATTTGCATTTGGCATTATGTTTTCGGATGAGTTTGCAGCAACTAATGCAGGCAATGATAACATTCGTTATCGCACACGTTCTCTTTTGATTCCTACTTTTGGAGCTGGCTTTCGTTTAGCAGGTGGCGTGATTAGGATTGGTTATAGCTTTCAGTGGGTAAATCAAGCTGTTGGAGATATTACAGTTCCTGTTTCAACGGATCCTTTGGGGTATACGGAGGGACTGGCCGAAGGTTCTGCACTTTCTCATAACTTGGGTGTTGCGTTTACTTTACCAGTTCAGTACTTGCCTGCTATAAACTTTGTTGTGCGCAATTTCTTAAATGCTCGTTTTAGCAGTTTTTCACTTATTAAATTTGCAAAAAACAAAAACGGTATCCCAAATAATGAACTAACCAGCTATGATGCCTCATTTAGCCTTGCTCCAAAAATTGGAGGAGGTTCTACTATGAATTACATAATTGAATATCGAGATCTTACTAACCGTTCAGGCATGCATGTGTTAGGCAGGATTTCTATGGGACTTGAATTTAACTTTAGAGAAAAGTTTTTCTTGCGTGGAGGTTGGCGCAGTGGTTATCTTTCAGCAGGGGTAGGGATGAAACGTAAAACAGCAGAATTTGGACTTAGCTTGTTTGGCGAAGAATTTGGATCGTCTTACCATGAGCAAAAAAACACAGTTTATTTATTGCATTATCAAATTAGGGCTTTTTAGATCATGAACCTAAAGATTGCGTTTGTCACATCTGATGAAACTCTAGAAAAACTCTGGAAAAAAGAGTTTGAAAATATTTTAACTTCACAACAAATTTCTTTCGAATTTGTCTCTTTACAAGCCCCAGAAGTTCATCTTGTGTTTGTAGATAATGAGTTATCAAATTTAGCTGTATTTTTAAACGAACTCGATCACTCAAAAAAAGCAGTTTTTTTAGTGGTAAGTGAAAATATTACATTTCCTAAGCTTTATTTAGATGGCACAGTTGATGACCTAGTAGTGTTTCCATTTCGATCACTGGAAGTGCTATCTAAAGTATATCGTTATCAGCAAATTTTACTTTGGGCTGAGGTTAAAACCCTGAATGCTTCTTTTTCGGATTTACTAAAAGATTTAAGAAAAGATTTAAAATTAGCTGAAAATTTACAAAAGCGAAAAGTACCTGTCAGGTTTCCTGATGTGCGTGGCTTTAAACTAATGAGTAGATATTTGGCTGGAATAAAACCTGGGGGTGATTTTTTTGATGTAGCTGAATCCAAAAAAGGAGATCAGGTATCAGTTTTATTGTCGGATTCATCGACTTATGGGCTTTCGAGTGCTGTGTTGTCGGCTTTAATGCGTGTGACTATTAAATTGTCGTTGGACGAAGTACGTTCTCCGCATTTGACGGTACAGAAAGTTTATGATGAACTTTTGTCAACTTTAGGTGATGGTGATTATCTATCACTTTTTTTTGGAGTGATTACGCGAAGTGATTTGAAGCTTCGTTATTCGCTTTTTGGCAAATGTTACGCATTTTATGCGCCAGTGGGTGAAGGCTTTATTACACTCGAGAAGCATGGTGGTGAAATCAGGAAGCTTACAGAAATTTTTAAAGCCTCAGAGACAGAACTTTTTGTAAATCAAGATGATCGTATTGTGCTGCTTTCGGATGGATTTGTGGATGGAGTTGGTGGAGAGCAGAGTGCACTGAAGATGCTAAACCGTTTACGAGAAAAAGACCAGAAAGAGCTTTTGAATGAATTTATTTTTCATATTAAATCTAAATTACCTTCGCAAGACGATGTGCCAGAGCAGGATTGCTCGGTTTTAGTGATTGATATCGAGCAGCACCTGCTGCGAGTAGCTTAGATGAAGCAGCACCTGCTGCGAGTAGCTTAGATGAAGCAGCACCTGCTGCGAGTAGCTTAGATGAAGCAGCACCTGCTGCGAGTAGCTTAGATGAAGCAGCACCTGCTGCGA